>DASUPR010000434.1:0-2086 GCA_036281015.1 Pyrinomonadaceae bacterium | reverse complement strand
TATTTCGCCTGAAAAACTGGCGGAATATGTGAGTTCGCACGAGGGGACGACGTTCACGCCAAACGGTGTTTTGCGCTTGGTTTTGACTGAAGACGAGCAGGACAATGTGCTCGATGTAGCTCGCGACGTGTTGCTACGGCTTCGCGCCAGCGATTAGAATCCACTGGTTTTTATCCGTTTCCCCGGCAAACCTCTCGTTAGGAGTAATCTAGTGAAGTTTAAGTTTTTAACTATAGCAGCCGTCGTAATTCTTTTCGTCTTCGGTACCACTGCGTTTGCGCAGGAGGGCGAGGTACAGGTCATTGACGAAGTAATCGCCCAGGTCAACGACGACGTGATCACGCTCTCGATGTTGAAGCGTGAAACTGAAGCGCGCATTGAAGCGCTCAAACAAGGCGGCATGACCGAGCAACAGGCTCGCGACGAAGTGTCCAAGCGCCAGGCCGAACTGATCGCCACGCTGATCAACGAGAAGCTATTGCTCCAAAAAGGCAAAGAGCTCGATCTGGCAGGCGAGATCGAAGCGGAAGTGAACCGCCGCATGTTGTCGATCGCGCAGGAGCAGGGAATCAACACGATCGAAAAACTCTATCAGGCGATGCGCGACAGTAAGTTGGATCCGGATGAGGTCCGGCGCACGATGCGCGCCGAGATGATGAAACAGGCGGTGTTACAAAGCGAAGTGGATCGCCGCGTGTATCTGGGTTTCTCGTCTGATGAAATCAAGAAATACTATGACTCGCATCAGGACAAGTTTCGCAAACCGGAAAGTGTGAAACTGTCGGAGCTGTATCTCGTCACCACCGGCAAGGATGAAGCGGCGGTGAAGGCGAGGGCTCTCGAATTGATCGCGCAAGTCCGCGCGGGCGCAGACTTCGCCGCGCTCGCGGCAGCAAATTCCGAACGCGAAAAGAATGGCCAGCGCACCGCGCCGCAGGACAAAGGCTACGTTGGCGAGTTTGATATTCCCCAACTGCGTGAGGATTTGGTTGCGGCGTTGAAGAATGTGCAGGCAGGCGGCGTTACCGAGCCGATTCGTACGCCGGAGGGTTGGCAGATTCTTCGCGTTGATGCGCGTACACCTGGTGGAAGCACACCGACGTTTAACGACAATCGCGTGCGTGAGGCGATGCTGATGGAACGCCAGCCGGCGGAGCGCGAGACTTACCTGGCGACTCTGCGCAACGAGGCGTTCATCAAGGTCACGGACACTTATCGCGCGACTGTTGAGCCGTTGTTGAAACTCAAGCAACCGGCGACCGCGAAGAGCGGCGACAAGGGCGACGACAAAAAGAAGAACGACAAGAAAAACTAACCACGGACTGACACAGACAAAGCACACCGACTGACACAGACAAGAGTTCAGCGATTGACGCCGCCGACGCTCATCATTTTTCTGGTCTGTGTTGTCGGTGTTAGTCTGTGGCTGGATCTATCGTGATGCCGGAAATCAAGCCATTCAAGATTCGTGACGTTGAGATCAATCCGCCGCTGATTCTGTCTCCGATGGCGGGTGTGACGGACGTCTCGTTCCGTCGTTTGCTCAAGCGGCGCGGCGGTGTGGGGCTCTCGGTTTCGGAGTTCATTTCGGTTGAAGGATTGACGCGCAGCAATCCGAAGTCGAAACGGCAGATGCGGTTCTACGAAGACGAACGGCCGTTTGCGGTGCAGATCTTTGGTGGCCAGCCGGAGCGCATGGCCATGGCCGCGGAGATGGCGCAGGAAGTCGGCGCCGATATTCTCGACATCAACTGTGGCTGTCCCGCGCCGAAGGTTGTTAAGCATGGCGGCGGCTCCGGTTTGCTGAAGGACCACAGCCGGCTCGAAACGATTCTCAAAGCCGTGAAGAAAGTGATCACGATTCCGTTGACGGTGAAGATCAGGGCTGGTTTTTACGATCACACGATCAATGCCGTCGAGACGGCGAAGCTCGCGGAAGACTGTGGCGCCGAGCACATCGCGTTGCACGGACGCACTAAAGAACAGGGCTATCGCGGTTTGGCGAACTGGGATTTGGTGCGGCAGATCAAAGAGACTGTTAAGGTGCCGGTTTCTGGCAGTGGTGACGTGACGACGATCGAAGGCG
>DASUPR010000433.1:0-2934 GCA_036281015.1 Pyrinomonadaceae bacterium | reverse complement strand
CACATTGGGAGTCGGGTTATTCTGGCGGGACAGGCCGGCGTCGCCGGACACTTGACGATCGGCGATGACGTCGTGCTGACAGCGAAGAGCGCGACGAGTCACGACATTCCGGCGGGAAAGATTATTTCGGGTATTCCGGCGTTTGATAACAAAGACTGGCTGAGATCTACGGCAGCGTTTCGCCGCCTGGGAGAGATACAGCGTACAGTTCGCGAGCTACAGCGCCTAATCAAAGAAAAACAAAATTAGGTTATAGCACCGCCGTCGACGATCACGATCTCGCCGTTCATAAAACTGTTCCGCTCGCTCACCATGAACGCCGCGTATTCCGCCAGCTCTTCAGGGCGGCCGAGACGCCCGGCTGAGGTCCAGAAGTCGTGCATTTGGAGGAGCCGATCAGGTAAAGCCTGGGCCAGATCGGTATCGAAGATTCCCGCTGCAATCGCGTTGACGCGCACGCCAAACGTCGCAGCCTCACGCGACAAGCATTTGGTGAAACCGATCATCGCCGCTTTCGACGTCGCGTAGTGAACCGCCGTCGGCAACGCCCGCATCGCGCCGATCGAAGTGATGTTGAGGATGATTCCCTTCCGCTGCCGAATCATCTGCTTGTAGATCGGCTTGGTAACCGCGAACAAACTATCGACATTCGTGTGAATCACTTCATCCCACGCACGGTCAGTCGTGGTCGCGAAGTTGTCGCCGCGATTGATCGCCGCGTTGTTCACAAGAATGTCGATGCCGCCCCACTTCTCAACCAGTTCGCGCGTGAGTTTCTTCATCCCAACGCGGTCCACGACCGAGATCTTCGCATTGAAAGCGCGGCGCCCGTAAGCCTCGATTTTGGTGCTCATTTCGGCGGCCAGGTCGTCACGCGAGTTGTAGCTGAAGGCCACATCCGCCCCTTCACGGGCAAAAATGTCGCAGATGGCCGCACCTATTCCACGCGTTCCACCGGTGACGAACGCGCGTTTTCCCTCAAGCAAAAGGCTCACTTAGCTATTTTTCTCCTGAATTAAGACCGGGGCTAGTTTATATGACGGGCGATTAAACCGTGAAAGGTGCGGGTCCGTCAATTCGAGCCAGCAGCGCGGACAGCGAATGCTGAACGAAATCGGTGCGAATTTCACTGTAGTAGAGCCCCTGCCGCAGACCGCCGAGCGCGAAGTCCGGGCTGGGCAGTATCGATTGATCGCGCTCCTGAATAATCAAGCGATCGAGAAACGAAACACCGTTCGCAAACGCTCGGCGATAAGCCTGGTCGCGAGTGTCGTCCGGAAGGCCCGCGGTTACAGACAGCGCCGCCGCAAGACCTTCGAGATAAACCGCCGTGGTGTAACCCGGCGTCTCTGATTGGTGATCGTTGATGAAGGCGCCGGACTTCTCCTGCTGATAGCCCAGAAGCCAATCCGCAACTTCAAAAACAAAATCAGCGAAAGCCTGTTCTCGCGTGATTTCCCACCACTTGCTGAACGCCTGAAGCAACCACGTGACTTGCCCGAAGTGACGCTGGTAGCGGAAACGGTGGCGATAGTAACGGAAACTTGATTGCAACCGTTCTTGATCAACGTCGGTGACTTTCTCTGCACACGCGTTAGCAAGAGCCAGCAATAGTTGTCCGGGAAAATAGTCTTGAAAAGCTTCAGGGCTGGGATCGGAGCTGAAATGAGTCAGGACACGACCGTGGGGGAGATCGATGCGGCTCCATAGCTGGGCCGCGAGATCTTTCATTCGCGAGCGACGGGGATCAGACACGGGCAGTTCGCAGCAAGCTAACAGTTCAAACGAAACCTCCGCCACTGTTTCCCTTTCAAATCGCTTCAGAGATTCGATCACCGCGCCGGCTGCGTCTCTCAGATCATCCCCACCCAGGATTCGGTGAGCACGCGCGAACACCCACGCGCCATACGCCTGTCTCGGCAGCTCGACGCCTTCGAAGAGCCGGTTGTGAAATGGCTGGTAACGCGAAAAGAACGTCCCGTCTTCTCGCAAGTGCTTCAACAGATAACGACGATGCAAAGCAACGTGACGCGCGATCAGATCGTCCGGCGAAAGCTCAACATCACGCAAGGAAAAGCCACCGCGTGTGAGCCATGCGCCATTGTTATCCGCCAACCAGGTCGCGCAATCCAACCGGCACCAGTTGTACGGCGGCTCACTCAGTTTCGCTTTCTCGAGTACCGCTTTCGCAAAGCTCACCGGATCGAGATTCCAGGTCGTTGCAACAAACGGCAGTAACAACCCGAGTTGCTCGCCACGAAACGCCATCAGCGTCTGTTCGCCGTGGCGATAGTAATTGACGATCTCTTCGGGCGTGGCCTGACCGATCACGAGCGGATCGAAAAGCAGCGAAACACTCACAGCCACAGCATCCGGATCGGCCGGCGTGTGTTCACTGAATCGCTGATCGCGAACCGCAGCTTCCGCCATTCGCTTCAGATCCTGATCCAGTTCGCGAACCTTCGTGCCCATGCAGCCGCGTAACTGCCCGTCGATGTAAACCGTGACGTAACACGAATCGACATTCTTCGGCAGCAGATCAGCAGCCACAGGCGCCGTCAGTTCCGAACGCTCGAACAACTGCGCCAAAACAAGATCTCGCGTACGCTCAGCGACGCGGCCGCAAATACTTGCGTCTTTGTGCCACGGAACTTTTTCTCCAGCCGGCACGCCGCTCGGTTGCCACACCGCGTCCGGCTCGATCGCTTTCACCACTTCGTGCCGAAACAGCTCGTACGGTTCAAACGAGACGAGCTTCGCATTCTTGATTCGCGCATGTTGAAACTGGTGCCACTCGTTCCTGATGCCCGGCATGCGCGGCAACGCGCCCCCCATTTTTTCGCGCCGCTCCAAACTGCGCACCACGATTCCGTAACGATCGTTATCAAGCTGGCCAGGAGTGCATCGCTCCAACGCACCGAAGAACGTAACCGC
>DASUPR010000432.1:0-5608 GCA_036281015.1 Pyrinomonadaceae bacterium | reverse complement strand
GCTCGAAGACTTCGATCGGGCCGAGGCCATTTTCGTTATCGGGCAAAACCCTGGCACGAATCACCCGCGCATGTTGAGCGCGCTTCAGCGTGCGAAGCGAAACGGTTGCAAGCTCGTGCACATCAATCCGCTGCCGGAAGTTGGAATGACGCGTTTCAAACATCCGCAGCAAGTGTTTGGGTTGCTTGGAGCAGGCACTGAGCTGGCGGACTTGTTTCTGCAAGTGCGAATCAACGGCGATGTGGCGCTGTTGAAAGGGATCATGAAGGCCGTGGTGGCAAGCGGTTCGTTGGACCGTGAGTTTCTCGAGACGTATACGACGGGGTTCGAGGAGCTTAAGACGGCGCTAGCGCGAGTCAGTTGGGAGGAAATTGTTGCGCAAGCGGGAGTAGCGCAGGATGCAATCCAAACAGCGGCCGAAATATTTATAAACTCAAACCGCACGATCTTCTGTTGGGCCATGGGGCTGACGCAGCACCGCAACGCCGTCGCGAATATTCAGGAGATCGTTAACCTCATGTTGCTGCGTGGCCAGATCGGCAAACCGGGCGCGGGATTGTGTCCGGTGCGTGGGCACAGCAACGTGCAGGGCGATCGCACGGTCGGAATTTGGGAACGGCCTACGGCCACGTTTTTAGATCGATTGGGGGAGGAGTTTGGTTTCGAGCCGCCGCGCAATCATGGATTCGATACGGTGAAGGCGATTCAGGCAATGCACGATGGGCACGCGAAAGTCTTCTTTGCGCTCGGCGGCAATTTTCTCTCGGCGACGCCCGACACGGAATTCACCAGCGCTGCTTTGCGCCGTTGCCGCTTGACGGCCCACGTCTCCACGAAGTTGAATCGTTCGCACCTGGTCACGGGAGATCGCGCTTTGATTCTTCCGTGTCTCGGGCGCACTGAGATCGATGTGCAAGCGAGTGGCCCGCAGTTCGTAACGACGGAAAACTCGATGGGCGTGGTCCAGATGTCGCAAGGTTCACTCGAGCCTGCTTCTTCGGAACTGTTGAGCGAGCCGCAGATCGTTGCGCGCCTGGCGAAAGCGACGTTCGAACACCGCACGACTGTCGATTGGGAGCAGCTTGCGGCAAACTACGATCTCGTTCGCGACGCAATCGAGCGCGTCGTGCCGGGTTTTGAAAACTACAACGCGCGGGTGCGCGAGCCCGGCGGGTTTTACTTGCCAAACGCCGCACGCGAACGTGTGTTCAAGACGCCGTCGGGCAAAGCCGTGTTTACGGTCCACTCGCTGCCGGATCACAAGCTCGAGCCCGGTCAGTTGTTGATGATGACGATTCGCAGTCACGACCAGTTCAATACGTCGGTCTACACTGAAAACGATCGTTATCGCGGAATCAGCAACAACCGGCGCGTGGTTTTCCTGAATCAGGAAGACATCGACGCAGCGGGTTTGAAAGCGCAGCAGCAGGTCGATCTTGTCAGTCATTTCAATGGCGAGGAACGAATCGCGCCGAAGTTTACAATCGTGCCCTATGACATCCCGCGTGGTTGCGCCGCGACCTACTTTCCGGAAGCGAATGTTTTAGTGCCCGTGGGCAGCGTGGCTGAAAAGAGCAACACGCCTGCTTCGAAATCGGTGGTGATCAGTATCAGGGGGAATTCTGTCACGGAGGAAGCTAACGACTCATGAGCTCAACTTTGACGAAGCGAAAACCTGTCGCAAAACGGTCTCCGGCCAAGCAAAAGACGACGAAACGCGCCGCTAAGAAACAGGCGCGTCCGGCTCAAAACGCGAAGTCGAAACTCTACGCGAGTCTCGTCGTGCAACTGCTCAGTTTGCTGAAAGGCGAGTACGACATGATCGCGAACGCCGCGAACTTCAGCGCGCTGTTGTTCAACTCGTTGCCGAACGTCAACTGGGCCGGTTTCTATTTTCTGCGTGGCGATGAGCTCGTGCTTGGTCCATTCCAGGGGAATCCCGCGTGTGTGCGGATTCCGATGGGTAAAGGTGTTTGCGGTGTCGCGGCGCAGCAGTGCGAGACCATCATCGTGCCGAACGTACACGAGTTTCCGGGACACATCGCCTGCGACGTTGCTTCCAATTCGGAGATCGTGGTGCCGTTGTTTGACGGCGAGCGTTTGCTCGGCGTGCTCGATCTCGACAGTCCGATTATCGGCAGGTTCGACGATCAGGACGCGGAGGGTTTGAACGAACTGGTGACGGTGTTTGTCGGGCACGAAGAAGGATTGATTAATGATCACGGTTAGACGTTCGAACGAGCGCGGGCATTTCGATCACGGTTGGCTCAACACGTATCACACGTTCTCGTTCGATCAGTACTACGATCCGCGTTACATGAGCTTTCGCGATCTGCGCGTGATCAATGAAGACTTTGTCGCCCCCGGCCGCGGTTTTCCGAAGCACGGCCACCGCGACATGGAGATCATCACTTACATCCTCGAAGGCGCGCTGAAACACGAAGACAGCATGGGAAACGGTTCGGTCATTCGTCCGGGCGACGTGCAGCGGATGACTGCGGGCACCGGTGTGAGACACAGCGAACAGAATGCGTCCGATCAGGAACGTGTACACCTGTTGCAGATCTGGATTCTGCCGAACACGGTTGGGCTCGACCCGGGCTACGAGCAGAAGGCTTTCAGCGAAGACGAACGGCGCGGACGGTTGCGGTTGATTGCTTCTGAAGATGGCCGCGACGGTTCGGTGCTGGTCCATCAGGACGTGAGTTTGTTTGCTTCCGTTCTGCCGTCGGGGCAGGAAGTCGAGCACGCGATCGATCCGCTGCGATATGCGTGGATTCAAGTGGCGCGCGGCTCGGTTGAGGTCAACGGCGAGAAAGCCAATCACGGCGACGGTGTGAGCGCGTTTGGTGAATCGGACTTGCGAATTCGTGCAATGGAAGATGCGGAAGTATTGTTGTTTGATCTCGCATGAGCACCCCAAACCAGTGGCGTGCATTAGCTCTTCTCTCCATCGCGGAATTGTTTGGCATGGCGCTGTGGTTCAGCGGCTCGGCCGTCGTGCCCGCGCTCTCGCGTGAATGGAACCTCTCCAGCGGTCAGGTTAGTTGGCTCGCCAACGCGGTCCAACTCGGTTTCGTGGCGGGCACGCTGCTCAGCGCTACGCTCAATCTCGCCGACATCATCACGAGCCGGCATCTGTTCGCCATTTCTGCCCTACTCGGCGCACTCACCAACGCTTTTTTCGGCATTTACGCCCACCAACCTGAAACAGCAATCGTGCTCCGGTTTCTGACCGGCGTTTGTCTCGCTGGTGTTTATCCGCCCGGGATGAAACTGATGGCCACGTGGTTTCGCGAACGCCGCGGAATGGCGCTCGGAGTTCTGGTTGGCGCGCTGACGATGGGCAAGGCGACGCCTTATCTTGTCAACGCGCTCGGCAGTTCGAACTGGCGCATGAACGTGCTGTTTGTTTCGCTGCTGGCGATTGTGGGCGGCGCTATCGTGTTGCTGTTTGTGTCCGATGGACCACACGCGTTGCCGCGCGCGTCGTTTGATCTCACGCAGATCGTGAAGGTGTTCAGGAATCGTGGCGTGCGGCTCGCGAGCTTTGGTTATTTCGGGCACATGTGGGAGCTGTACGGAATGTGGATTTGGGTCCCGGTGATGATTCGCGCGAGCATTTCAGCCCAGGGGGGAAATCCGATTCTCGCGGAGGTTGGATCGTTTCTCGTGATTGGTGCGGGCGCGATCGGATGTGTTGTGGCGGGGTTGGTTGCGGATCGTGTTGGGCGCACGGTTGTGACGTCCTGGGCCATGGCAATCAGCGGCAGTTGTTGTTTGCTCGTCGGTTTTTTGTACGGCGGAAGCGCATTGCCGTTGTTGTTGCTGGCGGTGATTTGGGGCGCGACTGTCGTCGCTGACTCAGCGCAATTCTCTTCGTGCGTCACAGAGCTCGGCGATCCGAAGTACATCGGGACAGCGTTGACGTTGCAAATGTGCGTCGGGTTTTTGTTGACGACGATCTCGATCGAACTGATTCCGAAAGTGGTTGAGGTTGTTAGCTGGCGCTACGCGTTCATGATTCTCGCGCCCGGTCCGTTCCTGGGTGTGCTTGCGATGTTGCGTCTACGTGGTCTTCCTGAAGCGGTGAAGATCGCTCACGGCCGCCGCTAATCTCTTGCCAAATTTCAACTCTTCGGCTAGTCTGCCTGACATAGTTGGTGATTAGAATGAAAGTTCTCTTCCTCAAAAACTGGGTCCTCCTCGCTTGATTCCCGCGCAGCATAGCTGCGCGTCCGGAATTAGGTAGGTACGCTTGCAGTAGAACTGTGGGCGGACGGACGCGCGCTCAGTCGCACTCACTTTTCCCAAAACAAAACACACGTATTCAGTGGCCCTTTTGGCGTCCACTTTTGAGGTGATCATGCAAAAACAGGCTATTCAGGTACGCAACCTGCGCAAGTGTTTCCGCAAACGAAACGGGTTTCGTAAATGGACGGAGCTCTGGGCGGTTGACGACGTTTCGTTCAGCGTTGCGGAGGGCGAAACGTATGGTCTTCTCGGTCCGAACGGCTCGGGTAAATCGAGTTTGATCCGCATCTTGTCGACGTTGCTGATCTCCGATAGCGGCGAGGTCAACATGCTCGGGTTTCGACTGCCCGAACAGCAGGAACAGGTGCGCCGGATCATCGGACGAGTCAGTGTGGATGCCGCGTTCTACAAGAAGCTTTCGGCACGCGAGAACCTGCTCTACACAGCGCTGCTTTACGGGCAGAACGCGCGTGAAGCCGAAGCGCGCGCGATGAGCATTCTCGATCGGCTCGGCATGGAGAACGCGAAGTTTTCCACGCCGCTCGAAGAGATGAGCCGCGGAATGCAACAGAAGATCAGCATCGCGCGCGCGCTGATGATCAATCCGCCGCTGCTGTTGCTGGACGAACCGACGACGGGACTCGATCCGAAGAGCCGGCGTGACGTGCAGTCGTTTCTCGAGGACCTGCAACACCGCGAAGGGACGACGATTCTGTTGACGACGCACGACATGGCCGAAGCGGAGCGTTTGTGTGCGCGGATCGGTTTTCTCGCGCACGGCAAGCTCGTCGCGGAAGGAACGGCAGCGGAACTGAAAGTCTTAGCATCCGCTGCAACCCTGGACGACGCTTTCATAAGGCTGACAGGGGAAGAATTAGTGGAAGAAGAGCTCGCCGCAGCCGGAGACTAAAGGAACACGGATAACACGGATAGGAGTCTGTTATGGAAGCAACTTTAAGACAAACATGGGCCTTTTTGTTCCGCGGGTGGCACATCACCCGCCGGTACATCGGCTGGGTTGTCGTGTTCAACTTCTACGCCCTCGTGACGTCTGCGACAGTGGCGCTGATCGGCGTCGCGCAGGGCGACTATCAACTGACGCTGAAGCTCGTCGTGGGCGCGTTGCTGTGGAACTATCTGTCGTGGCTCTACAACGAGATCGCGATGTCGATCGCGTATGAGCGCTGGGAAGGAACGCTGGAGTACACGTTCATGGCGCCGGTTTCGCGCGGGGTCCATCTGCTCGGCGTGAGTCTATTCTCGTTGCTGAATAGCATCGTCACGAGCGTGATCGTGCTGGTTGGCCTGATGGCGTTCACGAACCTGCACCTGCGCGGCGTGAACTTCTTCGGCG
>DASUPR010000431.1:0-3388 GCA_036281015.1 Pyrinomonadaceae bacterium | reverse complement strand
GAGAATTGTAGTCAGACACGAGCCGGCTCGGTCTGCGGCGGATGTGGTAGCCCGAAAATTCATAATCGAGCAGCGCCAATGTGCTCGCAGCTTCCTGGTTAAAGTAGCCGCGAAGATCATGGATTTCAAGTCCGACTGCTGAAAGTTCGTGACGCCATTGTTCGGCTGATAGTGCGTGATAGAAGGGCTGCCACTCGCGGTACTCCTGCATCGAATTTTGATCCATGGGCCACCATTCAAAATAGCGATGATTGAGTACGTTGAAAGCGAAGATGCCCTGCGGCTTCAACACGCGCGCGATTTCCCACAGATTCTGTTGCAGATCGGGAATGTGTTCGATAGCGCTGTTGTCGAAAACAAGATCGAAATGCTCGTCCGGATAAGGCAAATGCCTTCCCGCGTCGCACAGGTCGAGTCGCTCGTGTTTGCCTAACCGAAGCGCGTCTTTAAGAGCAACCTCATTCAGGTCACATCCGGCGCTGAATTTCGCGGCGGGCCAGCCCATGCGGGCAAACAGACCATCGCCGCAACAGTGATCGAGAGTCGTTCCCTGGAGTGAAAGCGCCGACGCGTACTCAAGCTCCGGTACACGACAGAGCGCGATACTCGGAGACTTCGCATAGGTCTTCCATAAGTCGTTCCAAAATCGACTCTCCGAGATGCATTCGCTGTGATGATTGTTACTCAACGATTTCCGCCATCGGGCTGAGCTCTGCGATTGTTTTCGCCGGATTGCCTCCGACCACCGTCCATGGTTCCACGTCTTTAGTGACAACGGCGCCTGCGGAGACAATGGCTCCGCGCCCAATCCTGACTCCTTTCATAATGCTGGCTTTGAAGCCGATCCATGCGTCGTCTTCTATCGTTACCGGCGCAGAGACCGTCTGCGTCGGTGTACGATAAGTTCCGGAAAGAATCGCCTCCGTATCGAGCCGTCGTTCTTTCCAGTCGATCGGATGACTGTTCGTATCGTGAATATCCACCAGGTGGGCAATCAGGACGTAATTACCGATCGCAATCGCCGACTGCGCCCAGATACGCGTGCCCTCACCTATGTAACACCACTCGCCAATGGTGATCTTTCCGCCGTTCCAGAAAGTTAGTAACTGACCCCGAACGTGAGTGTGTGCCCCGATAACGATCGCTGCCGGGTCGCCGTGAATGTTTTCAATTTGTGCCGTCGGGTGGAGAGTTACCGATGAATCGATCGTGGCGCAGCGCGGCGCCTGTCGATCGACTTGCGCGCGAGCCCAATCCATCCGGCGAGCAACGCGCGCCAGCCACTTGTTCAAAAGTGTCTCCGAGTGATTAGGGGACATTGTTCGCGTGTATTCGCTGGCGCTCCTTTCGACCCCGTCTCTGGAGAATTCTGCGGCGTATTCTTTCGAACAGATTTCCTTCCGATTGTTCCGACTTGAGAAAGCGAACCACCTTGCCGAAGGCGAGTTCGTCGACGGCAACCTGCTCCGGAAACACAAACGGTCTGGTTGTCCATGGATCATCCGTGATCTCCGACAACGACTGGGTTGACCATGCCTGGTCGCCACAGTGGGTGCCAGTCTCGTCGAAACCGCCGTTCCACACGAGCGATCTCCGCGGATGCAAAACAAGGCCACCCGCTTGAAACACGGCCCACCAAAACAAAATTCCCCACGAATCGTTTTCACCCGTCAGCTTGCTTTCAAGCATTTCCGCGTACGGATAAGCATTGTTCAGGTTGAAACGGCGACGTACATCCGGATCGTGTAGCAGGTCATCGGCATCCTTAGCCGTCCAGTCGAAGATTTGCCAGGCCCGAGCCCACGTGGCCCAACCCCAAGTCGTCGTCAGAGGCAGGAAAAAAGCATCCGGACTTGTCGCGTGCCGAATCGGAAACATGTAACCAGAGACTTGGTAGACGTTCGGCTCTTCGGCGTAACGATCGAGTGCCGTAAGCATGTAGTCCAGAAAAGCGGGACTCAGGGAAAAGTCATCTTCAACTACGACAACGCGACCGTGGCTGGAGCAAAGTTCAGACACTCCACCGACAATTGAGCGCGCCAGGCCAAGGTTTGTGTCCCGTTCAATAACCTCGGCATTCAGCTTACTCGCCCATTCGTGCGCGACCTGACGCGCCGCCGAAACTTTTTCCGAATCCTCCGCGCGTTTTGGACCATCGCAATAGATCTTTACACAGCATTCGTCAAGGCGGCGACAACGCGATAACGACTCCAACACCAGTCTGGCGTGAGCCGGACGGTTGTAGAGGAAGAGTGCAATCGGTGTCTTTGTCCGCGGCGATGCCTCAGTCATAAGACGCTTGGCTCTTCATTCGCTGGCACCACTGTTCAAGCACGAGTGCCTTGAACGACAGCGGTGTCGTGGAATTATTCGGGAATGGTCCCGACGAGAGTTGCGCGGCACTCTCACTCGTCAGGACGCCGTTTTGATAAAGGTATCCGTCACGCAGCGACGCGCCGTGCACTGCGAACAACGCCCGGTGCCATTCCATCACTGGCGGGCTAAAACCGCGTTTTGGCCGGTTGATTACATCGGCCGGTAGCACATCTTTCAGGGCCGCTTTGAGCCACGCTTTCGGCGGCTGGTCCACGTCTGTCCGCGCTTTGCGCAAACCAATGACCGTTTCCACGAGGACGTGATCGAGCAATGGCAGCCGCATTTCGATCGAAGACGCCATGCCCAAACGATCGCCTTGCGTGACGCCGTTCTCGCGCAGGTACGTGTCGCAAATCAGGCGTGTGAGCGTGACGTCGATGTTGGGCCACGGACGAGCGAACGTAAACAAGCTCGTCGCTGTGGTTCCGTTCATCTGTTCGCGGAAAGACTTGTTATAAATTGTGCGTGTCTCCGTCATCGAGTGGCAAAAGTCAGGGACCAGGTCGTAGAAAACCATCTGATCCGGCGACGAAGCGCGATCGCGTCGCAAACTTTCCCAGCCGTCACGCAGTCCTCCAAGCCGGTGAGCCCATTCACCAAGCTGCATCCGCGACAAGCCGTGGGGGAGATCCAGAACGACGTAGCGCGCCAGCGTGCCGATAGGTTTATTTGCGCGCTGAAGCTTTCGCGCCGACGCGCGCGCTGCGTCCTGAACCCAACCGTAACCCCAAAAAAGTTCATCACCGCCCTGGCCCTGAAGCACAACCGGCACGTTATGTTCCTTTGCGAGCTTCATCACCGAGTAGTAACCAAAACCGGCGATGTCGGCGATCGGATCGTCGCGGAGGAAAACGAGCTCGGGAAAGAACGAGATCATTTCACTCGTCGTGAGCTCGACGTCGTGAAACGGCATGCCTAAGTAATCCGCGAGCGCGCGCGCGTCTTGGCGTTCGTCGTTCTCGAGACCGCCCGGATAACCGACGCTGAATGCGTGCATCGTGTGCCTGTATTT
>DASUPR010000430.1:0-4797 GCA_036281015.1 Pyrinomonadaceae bacterium | reverse complement strand
CGTACATCAGCGTACGTGGACCGGAAGTGACACCACGCTGGATCTGGGCCGCGCGCTTTGCTCGCCTCCCCGGTGCTCAACCGAACCAGGACGAACTGCCAATCCAGGCCATTCGCGTCGAGTCGCAATTCAATGGCGAAACCGCGGACGTCAAGGTATCGCTCTTCCGCGGCCACAACGGTTTCGAACGCGAAGACCCGGTCGCCGCTTACCACATCGGGCTCGACGAGAAAACAACCATTACGGAGCTGAAGTCGTTCGGCCTTGTCCCGATCGATCTGACACTACTCAAAAACGTTCCGCCATTGCCGCCCCCGCCCGTTTTCGAAAACCACACGCTGTCCGTCGCCGTTGTCAGCGTCGAGTCAAACAACCTACCATTGCCGACTTACAAACTCACGGTCCATAACCAGTCAAACAAAAACGTTCGCGCGTTGAGGATTGAGATCGTCAGCGACGGCCGTACGCGTGCATCACTTCTATGGCAAAACTCATTCGACCAGCCGGTTATGGAACCCGGCGGCACGGCCGAAAGGGTTCTGCCGGTGACCGTCGCACAGAAAACAGCGACGGATTACGTGCCCGGCACCGCAACCCATAACACCATCGTCATTCGCACCGCGGTTTTTGACGACCTGACGTTCGACGGCGACGAACAAGCTGCCTGCCAGTATGAAAAATTTGTCGTCGGCCGCCGCCTGTGGGTCAAACGGATGCTCCGGTTGATCGAGAGCGAGCTCGCGAATCAGGCGCTCTCGCCGGCAGATTTCAAGGAGAACCTTCTCGCGCTGACTTTCAAACTCGAAGACAGCGAAAAGACCGGGTATTCCCGCGTTTCACCCAAGTGTGACAATCCCGATTCGTCCGTCGACATCTCGACTCAAACTCAAAAACTCGAACTCCTGCGCGAACTCGATCGCATCATCACGACGCGCCCCTCGCCACCGGTTAACTTCCGCGCGTGGCTCGAAACACGGCGAGAAAACTACAAAGCATGGCTCGCGCGTTTGCAGTAGCTCAGTTCTCGATCTGTTTATGAAGCTTGAACTCGGAACAGAGTTTATTTAAACTTCGCCCCGCGTTGCGTAACACCGTTCCGCCTTGTTTCTAAGGCAATCGTTCGATCCCACGCAGTTTATTAAAACAGTCAGAGTTGAAAGGATACTTTCGTATGAAAGACCGGTCGCGCTCCGTTTACGATTTTGGGCTACTAGTGGTGATCGTTTTAGCCGTGGCGCTCGCCACCGTCACCGTTTATTCGCAAAACCAAACTCCCACGCAAACTCCCGCAACCGGTCCCGCTGCCGCACAGACTCCGCGTGCAACTCCCAGCCCGAGTCCGACGCCCACTCCCATCAACTGGTCCACCGATCCGATGCTCAAGCGTTTCGTCTTCCGCAGCATTGGACCAGCCAGCATGGGCGGCCGCATCGACGACATCGCGGTGGCCGAACAGAATCCTTACATCATCTATCTCGCATTCGCGACGAACGGCGTTTGGAAGTCGACAAATAACGGCACGACTTTCACGCCCATCTTCGACACCTACGGCACGCATTCCATCGGCGACGTCACCGTTGCGCCATCTGATCCAAACATCGTCTGGGTCGGCACCGGCGAACCCAACAACCGCCAGAGTTCCAGTTTCGGCGACGGCATTTACAAGTCCGTCGATGCCGGTAAGACGTTTACCAAAATGGGTCTCGAAGACTCGCAAACGATCGCGCGCATCGTGATCGATCCGAAAGATCCAAACATCGTCTACGCCGCGGTGCTGGGCCATCTCTTCGGTCCAAACAAGGAACGCGGTGTTTACAAAACCACTGACGGCGGCAGCACCTGGACCAACGTGAAGTTCATCGACGAAGACACCGGCTTCACGGACATCGTGATGGACGCCTCAGACAGCAAGACACTCTACGCCGCTTCGTATCAGCGCCGCCGCACCAACTACGGTTTCAACGGCGGCGGACCAGGCAGCGGCATCTGGAAAACGATCGACGCCGGTAAGACGTGGAAGAAGCTCGAAGGCGGCGGTTTGCCGGAAGGACTGCTCGGCCGCATCGGCCTGGACGTTTCGCGTTCGAACCCCAACATCATTTACGCGCAGATGGAAGTCGGACCGAGCACCGGCACCGGCGGCGAAGATCCGGTTGCGGGTCAAACAGCGCCGAGTCCGAGTCCGTCTCCATCCCCGAGTGCAACTCCGTCGCCGAGTCCGGGCGCATCGCCTTCGCCCTCACCGCCCGATCCGAAGAAGTCAGGCGTGTGGCGTTCGGACGACAAAGGCCGCACGTGGCGCATTGTCAGCAACGAAAACAATCGCCCGATGTACTACAGCCAGATTCGCGTCGATCCGCGCAACCCGGAAAACGTCTATGTCGGCGGTCTGAACTTCAGCAAGTCGACCGACGGCGGCAAGACATTTCGTTCGTTGCAAGCGGGCATCGCCCACAGCGACAACCACGCGATCTGGATCAATCCCGCGAACGGCGATCACCTGCTGGTCGGCAACGACGGCGGTTTGAACGTCAGTTACGATCAGGGCGCGACGTGGGAGTTCATCAACACGATCCCCGCGGCGCAGTTCTACGCGATCGGCGTCGACATGCGAAAGCCGTACTACGTTTACGGTGGTCTACAGGACAACGGCTCGTGGGGTGGACCAAGCATGACGAGAAACCAGCAGGCGGGAATCACGAACGCCGATTGGTATCGCGTCGGCGGCGGTGACGGTTTCTACACGCAGATCGATCCGACCGATCACAACATCGTTTTTGTGGAGTCGCAGGGTGGTGCGGTGCAGCGTCTTGATTTGCGTACCGGGCGCAGCGTGAGTATTCGTCCGCGTGGCCTGCCGCGGCGTGGTGGAAGAGGCGGCCAGGGCGGCGGCGCTGCTCCGGCTGCGAGTCCTTCGCCAGGCGCGTCGCCCGCCGCTTCGCCAACTCCCGACACACAAGCGCAACTCGCCGCGTTTGCAGCCGCGCAGGGCTTCGGCGGTTTTGGCGGCGGCGCGAACCTCGCGTCGAATGTTGTGCCAACGCCGGGTCCTAACGAAGTCTATCGCTTCTACTGGAGCTCGCCGATTCATCTGTCGCCGCACAATCCGCGCGTGGTCTACTTCGGCGGCAATCGTTTGTTCCGCTCGATGGACCGTGGCGACACATGGACCGCGACGGTCGATCTCAGCAAACAGATCGATCGCAACAAGTTGCCGATCATGGGTGTGCCCGGCAACCAGCCGATGGCTTCGAAGCACGACGGCTACACCGGTTACGGTTACGTCGTGAGTGTCGCGGAGTCGCCGAAAGTGCCTGGCATTCTTTGGGTCGGAACTGACGATGGCAACATTCAAGTCAGCAAGGACGGCGGCACCACCTGGACCAACGTGTCGAAGAACGTTCCCGGCATCGGCGACACGTATCACATCTCGCGCGTCGAACCGTCGCGCTACGATGCGGGCACGTGTTATCTCGCGGTCGACGGTCATCGTTTGGACGATATGAAGCCGTATCTCTTCGTCACGCGTGACTACGGCGCGACGTGGACGTCGATCGTCAACAACCTGCCGAAGTGGGGTAACGTCAACGTCGTGCGCGAGGATCCGAAGAACAAGGATCTGCTGTACGTCGGCACGGAGTTTGGCTTGTACATCTCGCTGAATGGCGGCGCCGAGTGGAAGCCGTTCATGTCGGGCATGCCGGTGATGCGCATTGACGACATTCTGATCCATCCGCGCGATAACGATCTCATCGTCGGCACGCACGGGCGCGGCATATTCATTCTCGACGACATCACGCCGTTGCAGCAGTTGTCGCAGAAGGTGATGGAATCTGAGGCGCACCTGTTCGACGTCAGACCGGGAACGATCTGGATGAACGATCCGCGTCTCGGGCGTTACTGGGGCGGTGCGAAGCTCTTCCGCGGCGCGAATCCTGCGCCCGGTACGGCGATCAGTTACTACTTGAAATCCGCGCCGACAGGTGACGTGAAGATCGCGATCTCCGACTACACCGGCAAGGTCGTGCGCAACATCACCGGCACGAAGGAAGTTGGTTTGAACCGAGTGCAGTGGAACCTGCGCAGTGATCCGCCTCCGCGTCCGACTGGCGGCGGCGGCGGCGGCTTTGGCGGTGGTGGTGGCGGCGGCGGCGGTGGCGGCTTCGGCAACATCTTTACCCTCGGCCTGCCGCTCGAAGCCGGCACTTACAATCTGAAGCTGACGGTCAACGGTAAGGACTACACGACGAAAGTCGTGCTGGAACCCGATCCGGGTTTCAACTAGAGACTCGACAGATCACGCATTTCAAATAGTAGGTCTCGGGCATCCCAAGCAATACGGGATGATCCGAGGCCTGCATGCGTTTTTCGATCACCTGCAAGCGGCGATGAGCGTCGATCGCCGCCTGGTCCACGATCTCCAAAAACAAATCTTCCGAAACGTGGTACGAGCACGTGCACGTGATCAGCACGCCGCCCGGGTTCAGTAGTTTCAGCGCGCGCAGGTTGATCTCTTTGTAACCACGCAGGGCTGACTTCAAACTCGCGCGATTCTTTGCGAAGGCCGGCGGGTCGAGCACGATCACGTCGAAACGCTCACCGCGTGTTTCGAATTCCCGCAGCGCGTCGAAGACATTCGCTTCGCGAAAATCCACATTTGCTAATTCGTTTAGCTCAGCATTGTGTTTTGCGGCGGCGACAGCATCCGCCGAGATATCGATCCCGATCACCTCGTCGCAAACGCTTGCGAGATGCAACGCAAACGCGCCGTTGAACGTGAAGCAGTCGAGCGCGCGT
>DASUPR010000429.1:0-4639 GCA_036281015.1 Pyrinomonadaceae bacterium | reverse complement strand
TGGTGACGGATACCTGAGCGTTGCGTTTGGATCGGGTCCGCCTGGTGCGTCAGTCGATAGCGGGGTTCCGTCCTCCAAACAAAAGTTCAGGGAGAGATCCGTGTACGTGCGGTTACACGTCGGGCAGCGCTTCATCGCGGCACAGCTTATAAGAAAACTTCAAATTCTCTCAAGGGGTTATTCGTGTTCCGCAGCGTCCGCAGAACTTTGTCCCGGCAGGATAACTGGTCTTACACGTCCGGCAAAGGACTTCCACCGGCTTCGGCGCGCGCCATTCGAGCGCCGGATTTCCTAACGGAATACCGCAGCGGCCGCAGAATTTTGTGGCTGCGGCGTACGCGTGCCCGCAGCGCGAGCAAGTGATCCCGCTGGCGGGCGGCGCAGTTTGCGGTTGTGTTTGTAATTCGCCGGCAACCGGCTGAAAGGTCGTGTTGCCGCAGCGCCCGCAAAACTTCACACCTTCGGCGAAACGCGAGTGACAGCGTGTGCACATCACCACGACCAGCGTCGTCGAATGATCGCCGTGTTTGCTTTTTAGACTCCCGCCCTGCGAAGGCGTCAGATGTTTACTCGACGGACCGATCTTGAGCTGCGCTTCGATGATCTGTTCGGCGATGTCGCTGCGAATCTCGATCACGCGCTCGTCGTCGGCTTCCCCGGATCTCGAAACGCGCAACACGTGTTGTCCCGGCGCAATCGAGGTCAGAATCACTCTTCCCGATCGGCCAACGCTGCCGTAGCGTTCGTCGTCGACATAAACTTCCGAACCCGCGGGCGCCATGATCACCAGCCGGGAGTCACCACGCTTCAATGCGCCCGACTCCGACGCAGCCGCGCCGGCAAAACTCTCGAACCACTCGCCGGCGCTCGCCGGGCGATCCTTCGGCTCCTTTTCCAACGCCTTCATGATCGCGGCTTCCAGTTCCGCATTTACGTCGGAACGCAACGACGACAACGACGGTGGCGCCTGCGTCAACTTCTGTGCGATGAGCTGCGTGATGTTGCCGGTGAAAGGCGGGCGGCCGCCGAGCATGTGATAGGCGATCGTTCCGAGCGCATAGATGTCGGCGCGAACGTCGAGCTGTCCGTCGGGTTCCATCTGCTCGGGCGCCATGTACTCGGGCGTGCCGATGATCCCGCGCGATGCCGGTCCACTATCGGAAGCCAGGTCGGTTCGATCGGGACTCACGATCTTGGCCAGACCGAAGTCGCCGACCTTCACGAACCCGTCTTCGCCGGTCACCTTTCGTTTTTGCTGCATCAGAAAGATGTTTGCGGGTTTTAGATCGCGGTGCAGGATTCCTTCATCGTGCGCTGCTTCAACGCCCGCGACGACCTGCCGCATGATGCTCGCAGCTCGTTGCGGGCTCACGGTTCCTTCGCGTCGCAGCAGTTGATAAAGCGTTTCGCCTTCGACGTATTCCATGACGAGAAAGAACACGCCGTCGGAAGTCTGGCCGAAGTCTGTTACGCCGACGACGTTCTGATGACGAATCGAAGCAGCGGCGCGCGCCTCGCGTTCGAAACGCGCGATTGCTTCGCCGTCTTGTAGATCGTCGTCGTTGAGAATGTCGGGGCGAACGGTTTTCACCGCAACCTGGCGGGTCACGAGGTTCTGATCGCGCGCGAGATAAACCTGGCCCATCGCGCCGCGGCCGAGACGTTTCTCGAGCAGGTAACGTGAGGCTAAAAGACGGCCGCCGGGCAGCGTGGTTTTCGTGTTGGCCTCGTCCTGTGGACAGAGTTCAACGTCGTCTTCGTAGCAAACTTCGCAACGGGGGCATTCGCGCATTGGTTACATCATGCGCTGGCCGGTTGATCGGCGCAACAGGCCGCGCAGCGCTTTGCTCCGAGCGGAATTGCAGTCAGACAGTAAGGACAATCTTTCGTGTTTGGAGGCGGTGGCGGCGCGGCGCGCAAACGGTTCACTGCCTTTATGATCAGAAAGACAACGAAGGCGATGATCAGGAAGCTGATCACGTCGTTGATGAATTGACCGTAAGCGATCACCGGACGTCCCTGCGCTTGTGCTTCGAGCAGCGACGCGGGCAGCGGCTGCTTTCCGGAAAGATCGATGAAGAGGTTTGAGAAGTCGGCGTTACCGAGCAACAGACCGATCGGCGGCATGATCACGCCTTCGACTAGCGACGTGATGATTCTTCCAAAAGCCGCGCCGATGACCACGGCAATGGCGAGGTCGATAACATTTCCGCGCGCGATGAACTCTTTGAATTCTCTTAGCACTGACTACCTCCTTAGTGGCAGTTTTTCGCCAACTTAAATCCCGCCTTCTCGGCTTCCTGGGCAGTTTTGAACACGGCTCTGTTTGCGTCTGAGATTTGTGTTGCCGGATGACAACCGTTTGGGTAGTAGGTCTTCGTTTGCTTGTCGCCGATTATCACGTTTGATTGTTGGTCGCTTGTGGTTCCTTGGTCGTTGGTCTCGTTCGCTGCGGCTTCGGCGAGTGAATCCTGTTCTTCTTTTTGCTGACGGCGTGCGGCGATCGTTTCTTCGGCGCCGAAGTCGAGCAGACGCAGACTTGGACCACCAGCGAGAGTGCTGACGATCAACTGGAAATCAGCGCACCGCAACTGTTGTCCGCGCGATCTCCACGACGACCAGTTACCCGAGACTTGTAGCGACTGCGAGATCGCTTTCACGAACTCGTCCGTGGTTTTGATCCTGTAGGTGTCGTCGTAACCGATCCAGAGAGACGTCAAACGATCGTCGAGCAGGTCGAGCGAGATGCTGCGCACGCCTTCAAACTTCTTCTGATCGATCTTGGGATCGAAGCTCGGGTTGATCGTGGTCTTCGCAACGCCGAAGTGATCGGTTTTTCCAAACTGCGTTTGCGGCACGAGTTCCTTGATTTCATCGCGCGTCATGCCGAGACGAAAACCGTAGAGTTCGGGCGCCGCGGGCAGCGTGGCGATCTTTTGCGTGCACTGCGCTGAGATGGGGAGGGCTGTCGCTAAGAGAACCAGGAGGATTCGGAGCATGGCCGGGATTATACAGTGTAATCCGTGTTATCTGTGGCTGATTTAGTGCACCAGAGCGCGAACAATGCCTTCCAGCGTTGCGGGTTCGAAAGGCGTGGAAACGTACTCGTCACACCCGGCCTCCAGCGCGAGTTTGCGAAACTGCTCGGCGCCATACGCCGACACCGCCACGATCGGAACCGTCCCGAGCGCCTCGAGGCTGCGAATCCGTCGCGTCGCTGCGAGCCCATCGAGCTGCGGCATCTGCACGTCCATAATGATCAAATCGGGCGTCTCACTTTCCGCGCGGTTGATCGCCTGCACGCCATTCTCCGCCTCAATCACTCGAAACCCACGCCGCTCAAACCACGTTCGCAAGAGCAGACGGGTATCGTCGAAGTCGTCGACAACGAGAACTGTGCGTCGGGTATCCTGGGCGTCGGCAAGGTCCATGTGGTCCTAGTCTGTTTGGGGGACCATCGGGGGCCTTTAGCGTAGCAAAAAATCCCGGTTTCGTGAATGGCCCTGGTGTTGAATTGTGCGCAATAATGCGTAGCGGAGTCTTAGAAATGGAACTTTCGTTACAAGATCCGGTTGAACGCGCGAGAGCGAGTCTTGAAGGACTATCTGTCGGCGATGCATTCGGCGAAACGTTTTTTGTTCATCCTGATCTGGTTGAAGGGTTGATTGCTGAACGCGCGTTAGCTAGTCGAACGTGGAACTACACAGACGACACGCTTATGGCGATGTCGATTTTTTCGGTATTGCGGCAGCAGGGGCATGTCCATCAACCAACACTCGCGCGAAGCTTTGCCGAACGCTATGAGCGTGACCGCGGTTATGGTCCAGCGATGCATCGTCTGTTGTCGGAGATCAGGAGTGGGGAAGACTGGGAGGAAAGGGCGCAAAGTCTGTTTGGCGGGCAGGGTTCGTTTGGTAACGGTGCGGCAATGCGTGTTGGTCCAATCGGCGCATTCTTCGCCGGTGATGTTGATGCCGTTGTCGAGCAGGCGACTCGATCGTCGGTCATCACACACACGCATGATGAAGCCATC
The DNA here is from genome assembly GCA_036281015.1 of Pyrinomonadaceae bacterium. Taxonomy (GTDB): domain Bacteria; phylum Acidobacteriota; class Blastocatellia; order Pyrinomonadales; family Pyrinomonadaceae; genus PSRF01. The sequence goes on along the minus strand of DASUPR010000429.1, from coordinate 606 downwards.
GCAGGGGCTATCGCGGTGGCGGTGGCCGCCGCTGTAGCAGTGGCGGCCGCCCGCGAGTCTGAATCGCGAACTTCCGCCGCGCCCCGCCGTTCGGAGTTTCTCGATCTAGTCCTACCTCATGTTCCGGAGAGTGAAGTGCGCAGCAAGATACGTCAGGCGAGAGACATGTCGGACAGTGCGTCCGTTGAATTTGCCGTGTCGGTTCTCGGAAACGGTGTGCGAGTATCCGCCCAGGACACAGTCCCTTTCGCCTTGTGGTGCGCCGCGAAGCACCTATCGAACTATGAAGAAGCCATGTGGCTCACCGTCAGCGGCCTGGGCGATCGCGACACGACCTGCGCAATCGTGGGCGGCATAGTCGCGTCTTACACCGGCATCGAAGGAATTCCAAAGGAATGGTTAAGTGCGAGAGAACGCTTACCCGCTTGGCCGTTTACAGAGCGGAGCAATTGAGACCTGGTAATTGGTACCCGCGGCAGGGGTCGAACCTGCGACCTTTCGCTCCGGAGGCGAACGCTCTAATCCACTGAGCTACGCGGGCCTAAACAAAATGGCATGTTTCAAAGAGATGAACCAGGAGTGTCCCCCTTTTTGTCCCCCTTTTTT
>DASUPR010000428.1:0-5557 GCA_036281015.1 Pyrinomonadaceae bacterium | reverse complement strand
GTACGTCCCAACATCGACGTTTATGGTACCTCTGACGCAGCAGTTTACCCACAAAATCCGCAAGCAATCCGTGAAAATCTGGCCGCGCAGATTGCCCAGCCGGTTCGCTTCGTGGATCAGATCGAGGCGATGTATGAACGCGGCGTTCGGACGTTTGTTGAAGTCGGGGCGGGCAATGTTTTGACCGATCTTGTCGGGGCGATACTCGCTGATCGCGAACATCGCCGGATCAATCTGGATCGGAAAGGTGCGCACGGACTCACAACCCTACTTACTGCTCTTGGCCGACTTTCTGTGGCCGGTGTCTCGCTGGACCTCGGAAGTTTATGGACGGACTCCAAACCGTCATCATCAAAGACGCCGAAGAAACCGGCGATGGTGATGCAGGTTTCCGGCGTCAACTATGGCAAACCTTATCCTCCGGCAGGTGGCACTAAAGATCTTCCGCCGCCAAATCCACCTCGCCCCGCATCGCCACCGGCATCATCTGCTTCATCATCCCCTTCAGTTCCCGTTGCCCCCGTGGCGCCTTTGCATGCAGCGCCCGTCTCGCCAATGCCGGAAGTGCACCACGCCTGGTTAGCGGCGTACCAGGAAGCTCAGCGTCAGACAGCGGAAGCGCACGCAGCATACGAGCGCACCATGGCCGAGAGTCATCTCGCGTTCTTGAAAACAGCGGAGACATCGCTTGCAGCGTTGACGTCGCTTCTCACCGGCGCGCCGCAACAGTTGAGCAGCACGCCGGTTTCACTCCCAGTTGGGCCGGTGGTGCCGACTGCTGTTTCTACCCCAGTTTCTGTCGCGCCCGTGGTCAACACTGAGACTCATCCACCAGCAACGCAGCAACTGGCGCCAATTCCCCTAACAGCTCCTTCGCCTAACGGATCGCCCGTCTCCGAGCCACAACCCGCGATCGCGAATGCACCAGTTGCACAAGATCTCGCAGCGCTCTTGTTAAGCGTCGTTGCCGAGAAGACCGGCTATCCGGCCGAAATGCTCACGACTGAAATGGAGATGGAAGCCGACCTGGGAATCGATTCGATCAAGCGCGTCGAAATCCTCTCAGCGATGAGCGAACGCGTGCCGGGTCTGCGTGAATTGAAGATGAGCGACTTCGGTCCTCTGCGCACGCTCGGACAGATCGTCGAGTACATGAACGGCCACGGCAAAGAGGATCTGCCTACGGCCAAAGATGCTTCACCAGCCAACGAAGCGGTCGCCTCAGACGCAACCGAAATCAAACGCTTTGCTTTACGTCAGGTCACCGCTCCGGCAACCGGCATGGCGCTCGCCGGATTGTTCGGTGTCGAGCGCGTCGTGATCACTGACGAAGGCACTGGCTTAGCTGAAGTGCTCGCAAAGAAGCTCGCGGAACGCGGGATCGACGCGAGTGTCGTCTCCACGGTTCCAAGCGACGCGAATGCCGTCATCTTTCTCGGCGGTATGCGCCCGGTTGCGAATATCGACGTCGCGATGGACGTCAATCGTGAAGCGTTTCGCGCCGCACGCGCCGTGGCTCCGCGCTTCGGTTCAGAGAGCGGCGGCGTGTTCATCAACGTGCAGGACACCGGCGGTGATTTTGGTTTACGCGGCTGCGACAGCACACGTGCATGGCTCGGCGGTGTGTCTGCCCTGGTTCGCACGGCGGCGCTCGAGTGGCCCAACGCGTCAGTCAGAACGATCGACTGCGAACGCGGCGACCGCGATCTGGAAACGATCGCCGCCGCCATCTGCGCCGAGCTTTTCGAAGGTGGCTCAACACTCGAAGTCGGACTGCGTGCTGACGGCACGCGTACGACGCTCGCCACCGTCGCGATGCCTGCGCAACCGGATGCATCAGCGCAGCTTGGTCCGGATTCTGTCGTGGTAGTTTCCGGTGGCGGACGCGGTGTCACAGCCGCTGGGCTCGTCGCACTCGCACGCGCCTGCCGTCCGCGCGTCGTGTTGCTCGGACGCACCACGTTGTCGCCCGAATCGGCCGCGTTCGAAAACATCGACAACGATCAGGATCTGAGCCGCGCGTTGATCGAAAAGATCAGGAGTGAAGGGCGCGAGGCGACACCCGCGGAGATTCTCGCCGAAAAGGATCGCGTGCTGGCCAGTCATGAAATTCGCGCGACCATCAACGCTCTTAAAGCCGCGGGTTCAGAAGCTCGTTACATCACGGTCGACGTTCAGGATGAAGCCGCGCTTGCTTCAGCGCTCGACACGGTGCGCCGCGATTGGGGACCGATCACGGCGATCGTTCACGGCGCCGGTGTGCTCGCCGACAAACGCATTGCCGAAAAGACCGACGAACAATTCAATCGTGTGTTCGACACAAAGGTCGTCGGTTTGCGCAGTCTCCTTGCCGCGACCACAAGCGATCCGGTGAGCACGTTGTGTTTGTTTTCGTCCGTCGCGGCACGCACCGGAAATCCCGGGCAAGCCGATTACGCGATGGCGAACGAGGTGCTCAATCTCGTTGCGTGCGCCGAGCGTTCGCGCCGCGGCAACGGTTGCAACATTCGTTCGATCGGTTGGGGACCGTGGGATGGCGGCATGGTGACGCCCGGCCTGAAAACTCACTTTCAACAACTCGGCGTTCCGCTCATTCCGATCGAATCCGGGGCGAAGATTTTCGTCGACGAGTTGCGCAGCGTTAGCGATGACGTCGCAGTGGTGGTGACAGGCGCGAATGGTCACGGTTTGCTGGGTTCGGATTCGACGCGAGTTGAACGAGTCGAAGTCAGCGTCACCGCGCAGTCGCATCCCTATCTGGCCCATCATCGACTCGGCGACGTGGTGGTCGTGCCGGTCGTGATGGCGATTGAGTGGATGCTTCGTGGAGCACGTGCGTACCGGCCGGATTTAGTTCCAACCGCGGTGCGGAACGTGCGCGTTTTGTCGGGGATCAAGATTCATGACTTCGAGCGGAGTTTTGATGTCCTTGTGGTCAACTGCCGCGAGATCAGCAACGGTACTGGTTCAGAACTTTCTGTCGAACTTCGCGGGCGCAATGGCACGTTGCACTACAGCAGCGTGGTCCAAATGAGCCCGCACGTGCTCGCGGCGCCGGCGACACCTGCGGCTCCCGATCTCGAACCCTGGACGCTTTCTGAGATCTACGATGGCGACGTGTTGTTTCATCGCGAAGACTTGCACGTGATTCAAACAGTCGACGGCATTTCGCTGGCAGGCATCGCCGGCACGCTGGTAGGCGCCAGCGAAATGAAGTGGCCTGCTGGTCCATGGTGTACTGACCCGGCGGCGCTGGATGGCGGGCTTCAGCTGGCAGCGTGGTGGACGCATCGTGTTCTCGGCGGCGCGTCGTTGCCGATGGCGCTCGGCGAACTACGTTTGTATCGGCAGGGTCTCGTCGATGGCCCAGTGCGTTGTTTGGTTCATGGGCGTAACGTTCACGGCGCTCGCTCGGTCTGTGACGTCAGCTTCGTCGACTCAACAGGTAATCTAATCGCACAGATGCTCGGCGTGGAATCAGTGCTGCGTCCAGCCGAAGAACTAACACTGAGCTCCACCGTTTCAACCCAATCCTAAAGGCCGCTCCTCATGCAGATGGAACCGATCGCGATCGTAGGGCGGGCTTGCACTTTGCCGGGAGCGTTAACTCCCGCTGAGTTGTGGGCCAACCTGATCGCGGGCCGGAACTGTCTGTCGCAAGCGCCGCCCGATCGCTGGGGACTCACGCGGTCCACCGCAATGGGCACGGTCGAAGACTGGGCCGACAGAACGTGGTCCGACATCGGCGGCTACGTAAACGGCTTCGAATCCGTCTTCGATCCAGCCGGCTTCTTGCTTGGCGCGGACGAGATTCGCGAATTGGATCCGTTGTTTCAGTGGGTCTTGCACGGCGCACGCGAAGCGTTGAGAGCAATCAACCACGAGGCGCCATCGCCACGAACCGGCCTGGTTCTCGGCGGGCTTTCATTTCCAACTTCGGCGATGGCGCGCTACGCGGAAAGCGTTTGGCTGGAAGCGCAGGGGCCAGACTTCGCGGGTGGGCGCGCGGCGGAACGCGCCGGAATCCATCGACCACACGCGCGCAATAGGTTCTCGTCCGGTCTGCCCGCGCATCTCGCAGCGCGTGCACTCGGTCTCGGCGCTGGAGCTTTCACTATCGATGCCGCCTGCGCGTCGTCGTTGTACGCGATCAAAATGGCGTGCGACCGGTTGCATGACGGGCGCGCGGACGTGATGGTTGCGGGCGCTGTTAGCCGTACTGACGATCTCTTCACGCACGTCGGCTTCACGGCGCTCGGAGCGCTGAGCCGGAGTGGTCGGAGCCGGCCGTTTCACCGTGAAGCGGACGGACTGGTTCCCGCGGAAGGCTCGGGATTTGTTGTGCTTCAACGTTTGCGCGACGCGATCCGAGAAGGACGAAAGATTCTCGGCGTCATTCGCGGTGTGGGACTTTCGAATGACGGCCGCGGCCGCGGGTTGTTGGCGCCTTCGGAAGAAGGACAAGAGCGAGCGATGCGCTCGGCATACGCGCAAGCCGGGATCGATCCGCAAGCGATCGGCCTCATCGAATGTCATGCGACCGGAACGCCTGTCGGCGACGCGACCGAGATCCGAAGCACCGCGCGCGTGTTTGAGAACTGCAGTGACGTTCCGATCGGCTCGCTCAAATCCAACCTCGGGCATCTGGTAGCGGCAGCGGGCATCGCAGGGCTGCTCAAGGTGCTGGCGAGCATCGAAAACGGCAAACGACCGCCGACGCTCGACGCGGATCCTTCGATCGATGCTCTCTCATCAACACCCTTCCGAGTTTTGCGCGAGGCTGAAGACTGGACTGGACCAAGACGCGCGGCGATCAGTGCTTTTGGTTTTGGCGGAAACAACGCGCACTTGATCGTCGAGGCGTTCGATGAGTTCTCGACACCACTTGCGGCAAAGCCGCGCGAACAACCTGCGGTGGCGATTGTCGCGGCTGGCGCACGCGTGGCGGATGGCGAGAGCATTCACGATTTCGCCGCTGCGTTGTTCAACGGGACAGTGCACAAAACCGCGCGCGCTTCTGTGTCGGTTGCGCTGAACGGATTAAAATTTCCGCCACACGATCTCTCGCAAGCACTCGCACAGCAGACGTTGATCCTCGAAGCCGCGCGCGAAGCAGCCGCGGCCGTTAACCTTCCACGCGAACGAACATCGGTAATCGTCGGAATGGGATGCGACCCGGAATTAGCGCGTTATGGCGCACGGTGGAAGGTGGTTGAGTGGGCGAGAAAGTGGGCGAGTGAAAGCGGTGATTTGCTCGATCCGGCATGGGTGAATCAGGCGCGTGACGCGTTCCAGGACAAACTCGAAGCAGCAGGAGCGTTGGGCGCGCTGCCGAATATTCCCGCTAACCGAATCAATGGGCAATTGGATGTCGGTGGACCGAGTTTCACTGTTGCCGCCGAGGAAGCCTCCGGCATCGTCGCTCTTGAGCTTGCCGCACGCGCCCTGCGTGAACACGAGATCGACGCGGCAGTAGTCGGCGCGGTTGATCTTTCTCACGAGCTGGTCCATCGCACGGCGCTCGCAGCGCTTGGCAACACGAAGCCGCCCGGTGATG
>DASUPR010000427.1:0-8360 GCA_036281015.1 Pyrinomonadaceae bacterium | reverse complement strand
GGAGTGAACTTGCTTCAGTCGCGAGGAATGAAAGTCAGTCTGCCCACCGTTCCTCTTTCCTACTACGTTTACTTTGCGCTCTTTTTTCTACTTGGTTACTTCATCTACGCGACGATCTATGCGCTGGTCGGTTCGATGGTGACGACGCAGCAGGAAGGCGGTCAGTTGGCGATGCCGATCATTTTGATACTCGTCGTGAGCTTCTACCTGTTTCTGCCGGTGAGCCGCAGTCCTGATTCGTCGTTCTCGTTTTGGGCGTCGATGATTCCGTTCTCATCGCCGGTGGCCATGCTCGTGCGGATCGTTACGCAGACGCCGCCGTTCTGGCAGATCGCGTTATCGTTGCTGGTCGGGTTTGGCAGTGTGATCGCGATCATGTGGATCGCTGCGCGGATCTATCGCGTGGGCATGCTGATGTATGGTAAGCGCGCGTCGATTCCAGAAGCGTTGCGTTGGGCGCGGCAAGCGTGAGCTAAATGGGTTGTTGGTCGGGGTCGAATCTCACTGACGCGTGCAGCAGCACGTTCGCGCCGTTGACGATGTCTTCCGGGCGCGAAAACTCGCGTGGCGAATGACTGATGCCGCCGACGCTCGGAATGAAGATCATGCCGACCGAACCGAGCCGGGCCATGTCCTGGGCGTCGTGACCGGCGCCTGAAGGCATCAGCTTTGTCGTGAGGCCGAGTCCGCGCGCTGCTTCAGTGATGTGCGAGCGCATGAACTGGTTCGTCGGCGCGGGAAGGTTGACGTTAATCTCTTTGAAGTCAAACTTCGTGTTGCTGTCTTTGGCGATCTGCTGTGCCTCGGCGTGGATCTTGTCGTACAGCAATTTGATCTTCGCGGCGTCCAGATCGCGCAGTTCCAAGCTGAGCACGACCTTGCCTGAGATTACGTTTGGCGCGCCGGGTAATGCGTTGATTCTTCCCACGGTTCCCACTTGTCTGCCGGGCACACTCGTCACGATCCGGTTCACTGTCTGGATAAACTTCGCCGCCGCCAATAGCGCGTCCTGACGATTGTTCATCGCGGTCGTGCCCGCGTGATTGGCAAAGCCTTCGATCGTGACGTCCCACCAGTTGATGCCGACGATGCCTTCGACTACGCCGATGTTGATCTTCTCGTTTTCGAGTATGTTCCCTTGTTCGATGTGTAATTCGAGATACGCGCCGATGTTTTGACGTTTTACTTCGCTCAACTTGCTCGGGTCGCCGCCGATAAACTTGATGCCTTCGCGAATCGTCTTGCCGCTGCGGCTTACGAGATCGAGTTCTTTCTCGGTCAGCTCGCCGTTCATCGCGCGGCTGCCGATCAAGCCGCCTTCTTCGTTCTGGAAAATAACGACCTCGAGCGGGTGTCGCAGCGTTATGTTGTTTTCGGCGAGTGTTTGGGCCACTTCGATCGCGCCCATCGAGCCGACGACGCCGTCGTAGTTGCCGCCTTCGGGGACGGTGTCGATGTGCGAGCCGAGGATTAACGGCGGCAGTTTGTTAACACTGCCGGGTCTGCGTCCGATGATGTTGCCGGCGGCGTCGATCGATACTTCGAGACGCGCGTCCTTCATCAATCCCATGACGTATTCGCGGCCTTGCTTGTCGGCGTCGCTGTAAGCGACACGGCTCACGCCGCCCTGCGGATTCGCGCCAAACTCGGCGAGGCCTTTTATGTGTTCCATGAGCCGCTGCCCGTTGACGCGCATCTGTAGCTGCGAAGGGAAGCGATAAAGCGGCAAAGCGCCGAGGCTTAGTGCGAGACCGTAAGTGAATTCGCGACGGTTGATTGGCATGGTTTTTCTTGAGACGCTCCGGGACCAGGAGTAGAATCAGGCCGTTCCAGTATCCCCTATCCCATCTTTCCTGAACAAGGAGATCAAAATGAAACGGATGATCTGTTTCCTCGCCCTGACCGCTTGTCTCGTCATTGGTTCGCTGTTGTTTGTCTCGCCGCGGGCTTCGGCCATCACTTACGGGTTCGTTGATACGAACAATATGTTTCGCAACACGGGCGCGTTTATGATCAAGTCGCCGGAGACGGGCGAGGTCTTTCCGATTTGCTCCGGCACGCTGATCACTCCGAACGTTTTCCTGACGGCGAGTCATTGCACGTTGTTCTTCACGCAGGATCTCGCGCCGCAGGGTTTCGTGGCGTTTGTCAGTCTTGATTCGTCGATACCATTTGGCGCGTTGACGAGCAGCAAGACTAACTTGCTGCCGGTGGCGCATGTAGTCAGTAATCCGAATTTCAACCAGAGCCAGAGTGATTCCGGGGACATTGCGGTGCTGATACTGGAGCGGAACGTTCGCGGAGTGACACCGGCGCCGTTGCCTGCGTGTGGGTTGTTGGACCAACTGGCGCACGATGGATTGCAGAACGCGGTGTTTACGAATGCGGGTTATGGACTTCAGAACCGCGTGGTTGGTGGTGGTGTGCCGTTCTTTCAGGACGTGAATCCGGTGCCGCGGATGTTTTCGTTCTCGAGTTTTAATTCACTGAACGGTGGTTATCTGAGGTTGTCGCAGAATCCTGCGACTGGAAACGGCGGCGCGTGTTTCGGCGACTCGGGTGGACCAAACTTCCTGACGGTTAACGGGCAGCAATTGATCGTCTCGATCACCATCACCGGCGACTCCGTCTGTCGTTCTACAAACGTCGCCTACCGTCTCGACATCCCCTCAGCGCAAGGTTTCCTTGCGGCAGTAAACGCCGCCTTCGGCACCTCAATCCCTGTTTCGTGTTGAACCACAGATTAGACGGATCTATCGGTCTGATCTGTGGCTAACTTCGTCCCAGATGAGCGTGTGTTTGGTTTCGCGGAGGAGGAGGGAGCCGATGATGAAGGTGAGGGAGGCGATGATGATGGGGTAGTAGAGGCCGGCGTAGATGTTGCCCGTGTTGGCGACGACCGAGAGGCCAATCACCGGCAGGAGGCCGCCGAAGATGCCGTTGCCGATGTGATAGGGCAACGATAAAGAGGTGTAACGGATCTTTGCCGGAAACGCCTCCACCAGGTACGCGGCGATAGGACCATAGACCATCGTCACGAAGAAGACCTGAATGAAGACCAGCAGGATGAGTTTCCACGCAATCGGCGAACTGAGCAACGCGGCAAGATCCGTGTAAGGCAAAACTTCCTTCGCCGATTCCAGCACACCGTTCACCTCCGTTTGCGGGGTCAACGTTTGCGCGCCCGTTATGGGGTTCGGCTGCGACGTCACAGTGACAACGTTCGATCCAGCCGCGCGTTGCATCGCCTGATAGATCGGCAGGTAAGAAACGGCGGCGAGCAAACACCCGAGCATCATGATCCATTTGCGCCCGATGCGATCGGACAACGCACCCATAAACACAAACAACGGCATCGCCAGCAACAGCGCAATCACCACGATGTACTGCGCCGAACGCCCGTTTACCTTCAACACAGTCTGCAAATAAAAGAGTGCGTAAAACTGTCCCGTGTACCACACCACACCCTGTCCCGCCGTCGCGCCAAACAACGAAATCAGCACGCGCTTCAGGTTTTCCCATTTCGTAAACGCCTCGACAAGCGGCCGGCTCGAAGTCATCCCCGCACTCTTGATCTGACTGAAGATCGGCGACTCCTTCATGCGCAAACGAATGTAAAGCGACACAAGCACAAGAAAGATCGAGATGAGGAACGGTATGCGCCAGCCCCACGCGCTGAACGCCGCGGGCGTCATCGAGTTTTGGACCACAATAACGACGACCAGCGAGATGAACAGTCCGAGCGTCGCAGTGATCTGAATGAAACTGGTGTAGAAACCACGACGCGCATCGGGCACGTGCTCGGCGACGTAAACGGCAGCGCCACCGTATTCACCACCGAGTGCAAGCCCCTGCAGCACCCGAATCAAGAGCAGGATGATCGGCGCGAATATTCCAATGGTGGCGTAAGTCGGCAGGAATCCGATAGCCGCGGTTGCGCCACCCATCACCAGCAACGTGACGAGAAACGCGTACTTGCGTCCGACAAGATCGCCGATGCGACCAAACACGAGCGCGCCAAACGGCCGCACCACAAACCCCACTGCAAACGTCGACAGGTAAGCGATGAGCGCGAGTGGGTCGTTGCCTTCAGGATAGAACAGCGGCGAGATCGTAATGGCGAGACTGCCGAAGATGTAGAAGTCGTACCACTCGATCATGGTACCGACTGCCGATGCGGTGATTACTTGCCAGATTTTGTAGTCGTTAACCTGCTTTGTGGCCGGCATCTGTTAGTTGGACGCGGCCGGCAGAATTGCCAGGTCGGCTCGCAACGGACCGAGTTGAGTTGCACACGAGATACGCAGCGGCAGCCGGCGCCTGTCGTCGCTGATCCACATGCGTAGTTGATATTTGTCCGGCTCCGGATCGTCGGTGGTTATGGTCAAAGCGATTGCCGGCACTGACTGACTTCCCAACTGAATCGCTTCGCGTTTTTGCGCAGTGACGAAGAGCGTCTTCGGTTTGTTTTCAACCAGCATCGAGGTCACGCTTTTTCGCGCCGGCGTCAGGTTGAACGTCCTCACGGCGTAAAAGAACGAAAGGTAGTCGTGTGTGCCGACTGGCATCTCGATGCGCAGACCTTCGGCGGTGCTTGCGACGCCGTTGTCCTGACCCATAAGCAACGTTTGATTCAACCGTCGCCGCCCTTCAATCAGATTCATCACCGTGCGAAACGGCAGCAACGCTTTTGGGTCGACGTAGGAATCGATCTGATCGCGCGCGACGAACACCTGCGCGAGTGCATTTGTGGTATGCGCATTCACGCTCAGGAAAAGACCCTCGCGATCGAAATAGCGCTGGCGTCCTTTCACTTGAAACGTCGCGATACCCATCGGCGTCGGGCTTGGCCCAATGAAGATCTGGTAGTTGAGTTGTTCGCCGACTTTGAACGGCAAGCTGTCATCGTCAACCGGTGGGGCGACGGTTGGCGCCGGAGTCGCTAAAGGAATCGGACCGGGGCGAACCGAAGTTTGCGGCGTTGGAGTCGCTATCGGTTTGGGGACAATGATCTCCGAAGCTGCAAGTTCCGCACGCAAGTCGCCGTCGCCAATCTCGGCGGTGATCAGAACCGGAACGTGACGTTCGTCTTCGCTGAAGTAGACTCGCACGTTTCGCAACGGCGAATTACTGACGCGAACTTTGGTAACGATGGTGCTGAAGGAGCCGACGTTCGTGTTGACTGATTCACGCCCGGTAACGCGCAGTTCGACGTTGTATTCACCGCCTGCGCCGCGGACTGAAAAACTGAAAGTGCCGCCGCTTCCGAGTGGCAGTGCACGCGCGCGATAGAACGCAGACAGCAGATCGTAAGTGCCCGGAAAGCCTCGCTGCTTGGGCGGAATCGCTTCGCTACCGGCCGCCTGGTTTAACTCGCGAGCAGCTTCGTCAGTCTTGATTGCGTCCCGGACTGTTTCTTCAGAACGAAAGGGAAGTCCGGTCAGCGGATCGATATAGCTGGTGTAGTCGTTGTTGATTGCCAGCAGGGCGACGTTGACTACGTCCATCGTCTGGACGTGCGCGCGAAGCTCGACCGCGTCTCGTTCGAAATGCGTTCCGCGCGAGACGATGTGAAACTCAGCGTGCGCCGCGCTGGGAAAAGCCGAGTACGAAACGTTGTAAGTCAGCCGTTCGCCGATCTGATACGGCGCACGGGAAAACTGAGGCGCGCCGCCGCCGTTCTGTGCAAAAACCGGAAGAATCAGCGCGAATAGGAGGAATGCAAGTGTAGAGATGACCGGGGGTTTCAAGCTGAGATTCACCGTCGCATGATAGTTTCAAATCAATAACAGGGCAAATAGCTTCTTTATGGATTCTCCTCTGTGCCTGTGTCTCTGTGGTTGTTTTCACTAACCACAGAGACACAGAGGCACAGAGATAAGGAACAGCAAGCTTACACGCTACCGGTTTTCGTGAGTTCCGCTCATTGCCGCGCTTGGGCGCGCTCCATTTCGGCAGCGATTTCACGCGCCGCGGCAACCGGGTCGGCAGCGGCGGTGATTGGACGTCCGACGACGAGGTAATCGGCGCCCGCGTTCAAGGCCGCCTCGGGTGTGGACACGCGGCGCTGATCGCCCGCGTCCTTTCCTGCCGGACGTATTCCCGGTGTGACGATGAGAAAGTCTCGCTTCCCGACGCTCGTGCGAATTCGCGCCGCTTCCTGAGGCGAAGCGACCACGCCGTCAACGCCGGACTGTTCCGCCAGTTTCACGAGCCGCAACACTGTTTCTTCCGGACTGGAGTTGATTCCGATTTGCGAAAGCGACGCCGCGTCCATGCTGGTCAGTACACTGACAGCCAACACTGCGGGACGAGTCGTGCCTTCGCGCTCGGCAACTTCCGCAACGGCTTCAACCGCGCGTTGCATCATTTCAGCGCCGCCGCTCGCGTGCAGCGTAAACAGCGAGACGCCGAGTTGCGCCGCCGCACGCGCGGAACCCGCAACCTGGTGTGGAATGTCGTGAAACTTCAGATCGAGAAACACCTTTGCGCCTGACGCGACCACGTCTTTCACTATCTGCGGTCCCGCGAGGGTGAACAGTGTCGATCCGATTTTGAACATGCCGGCGACGTCGCGAAGCTGTTTCACGAGGCCGAGCGCTTGAGACGGCGTGTCGACGTCAAGCGCGACGATCAGTTTGTCCAACTAATTGCTCCTTTCGTTAGCGCGGCAGCCGACGGCCGCGTCGAGGTTTGGGAATCCCTCTCGATTGAGGATCTGTTGTAGACCTTCGTTGATTTCGCGAGCGATGGACGGCCCGCGATAGATAAAGCCGGTGTACAACTGAACGAGACTCGCACCGGCGGCGATCTTTTCCCACGCGTCGTCGGCGGTGAAGATTCCACCGACGCCGATGATTGGAGTCCGCCCTTTAGTTAACCGATAAAGCTGCGCGACCATCCTTGTAGATGTCGCGCGCAGCGGTGCTCCACTCAGTCCCCCTTCGCCGATCTTAGCGACGCTCGCTTTGTCTGTTCGCAAGTTGTCGCGCGTGATCGTGGTGTTCGTGGCGATGATGCCGTCGATTTCCAAACGGGTCACAACGTCAACAATCATCTCCAGATCTTCAGTCGTCAAGTCAGGCGAGAGTTTCACCAGCAACGGCATCCGCCGCAAACGCTGATGCACTTGCTGCAACGCGCGATTGAGCTCCTGTAACGCACTCAACAACGCCGACAACTGCTCCGATTGCTGTAGCTGCCGCAACTGCGGCGTGTTTGGCGAACTGACATTCACCGCAACGTAATCGGCAACGCCATAAACCAGTTCGAAACTCGAAAGATAGTCTTCGGTCGCTTCTTCGAGCGGCGTGATCTTGCTTTTACCGATGCTCACGCCGAGCACACAGCGAAGCTTCTCACCCGCGACGCGTTTCGCAAACGCAGCCGCGCCGGAATTGTTAAAACCGGCGCGATTGATCAGCGCCTTGTCTTCAGGTAATCGAAAGAGACGCGGCCGCGGATTTCCCGGCTGAGGATGAAAGGTAACAGTGCCCGCTTCGATAAACCCAAAACCCAGCGCCGCGAGTGCGCGAAGAGCGACGCCGTCTTTATCAAAACCCGCCGCAAGTCCAACCGGGTTTTCAAACGTCAAACCAAAACGCGTGATCGGCAAACTTGGCCCCGACGCATAACGACGCGCAACAAACTCCTCGAGCGCTTTCGCGTTTAGTAACGAAAGAGAATGCAGTGCCAATTCGTGAGCTGTCTCAGGCGGGAGACTGAAAAGAAGCCGACGCACCAGTGAGCGATAGACCATGCTTTGTGTCTTTGTACTTGGTGCTCCCTACTTTGTCAAAGCGCAAACTTGTATCGCTAAAAGCTTCTTGATAGTATCCCGCGAAATGGATTTCATCGAGAAGGCTCGCATCATGGATGGCCCGCGCATCAATCGCGCGTTGGCGCGTCTGTCGTCCGAAGTGGTCGAGGAAAACCACGGCGCGGGCGACCTGTTTCTCGTGGGCATTCGCCGCCGCGGCGTGCCACTCGCCGAACGCATGGCCAACAAAATCGCGGACCTTGAAGGTTATCGTCCGCCCGTCGGCGTGCTCGACATCACGCTCTATCGCGACGACCTCTCGACCGTGGGCGCCAAGCCTGTAGTTAATCGCACAGATCTTCCCGGCGACATCGAGAACCGCAACATCGTTTTGATCGACGACGTGCTTTACACCGGCCGCACGATTCGCGCCGCGCTGGATCAGTTGATCGACTTTGGCCGTCCGCGCCGCGTGCAACTCGCCGTCCTGATCGATCGCGGCAAGGAACATCGCGAACTCCCGATCCAGGCCGACTACATCGGCAAACTCGTGCCGACCAAGAAGAGCGAGATCATCAAGGTCATGCTGCAGGAATTTGAC
>DASUPR010000426.1:0-4577 GCA_036281015.1 Pyrinomonadaceae bacterium | reverse complement strand
GTAGAAACTCCGAAAGCCGCGGAAGAGAAAGCAGCCGAGACTACAGAACCCGCGCGGCCTGCGCCGCGCAACACTCGCGGACGAAGACCAGCGCCACGCCGAACAACGCCACCCAAAACAGAAACCGCGCGCACGCCAACCGAGCGCCCGAGTGCGGAGGCGAGACCAGAGACCACACCCGAACCGAAGCCCGAGCCGCCGCCGGAAACTGGACCACGGCTCGTGATCGAGACCAACGATGGAACGTTGATCAATCGGCCGATGAGCGGCGTCAGGCGTGTGACTGTTGAAAGAGGTCAGGTCGTGGTGGTCGGCACGGACGGAAAGATCGATCGGTTCCTCTTAGCGAACGTAGTGCGCGTTTCTATAGCGCCCTAATTTACTTTCCGGACTTCAAACCGGCGAGCCTCTGTTTGAACTGCGGCAGATCCGGACTGCTGGCATCAAACTTCTCCAACTGCGCGATCGCATCTTCCGCTGCTTTAGCATCGCCTTTGCCTAACGTGGCCGCGGCGAGCCCGGCGAGCACGCGCACGTCGTCGGACTTCATCTTCAACGCCGCACGATACCAACGCTCCGCCTGATCGTAGTTACCGGCGTCGAGATTCACGACTGCGAGAGCCTGGACAGCGTCATAATCCGTCGGCTTCAGTTGATTAGCTTTCAGCAGAAACTCGATCGCCTGCTCGTAACGTTGAATTTGGTAGTAGAGCTGCGCGGCTGTCATCTGCGCTTCGAAATTCGTGGGTTCTTTGCGCGCCTTCTCGATCTGCGCCATGACCTGTTCACGCTGCGCTGCGGGATCGCCCGCGTTTTGCGCTCCGACCGGCGGGTGATCGGCGGGCAGGTTTTGGGACGCGCCGGCCATCTGCGTTTGCGCCATCCGTTGGCTCATGGAACTGGCAAACATGAACCCCACGATGAAGCCCAGTAGTATTCCGATAACTGCGAAAAGTAAGTTTTCTCTGTTCATTATTTTTGTTGAGCCTTGGCTTCGTCGATACGCGCCTGGAGTGTTTTCGTGATCTCAGAGTCGCCGGGCATTTGCTTCATTATGCGTTGCCAGTAATCGATGGCCTTCTGATATTGCTTCGCTTCAAACGCGGCGTTGGCCGCGAGCCCGAGAGCGCGGGGGTTGTTCGGATCGATCTTCAACGCGTGATCGATCAGTTCCATCGGCATACCTTCGAGTTTGCGGTCGTTGGCGAGGGCCAGCGTGAAGGCGTATTCGGCCCAGAGGTCAGCATCGTTCGGGTTCAATTCGGTGAGCTTGGCGTACGCTCCGGCAGCTTCAGCGTAACGGCCGAGCGAGCTGTACGAACGCGCCAGCATGGCCCAACCCTGCGCATCCGAAGGATTCGACTTGAGACGTTCTGCGAGTGTCGCGACGTTGGCTTCGATCTGTTCCTGCGAGCGTTCTCCGCCGGCCATACCGCCGGGCGCTGTTGCCGGCGCTGCCGGCCTGGTTGCGGTTGGCGCGTTGGCCGCGTTGGTGATGCCTTCGGGAGTGCCGATGCGGAGGTATAGGATGACGGCGACGAGCGCGAGTCCGACGCCCAGCAGGTACGCATGCTTGCGAGCGTCGGCGGAGATCTTCACCGGTTTCTTCGACGCGTTTTCAGTGGTCGTGTCTTCGAGTAAACGGCGTTCAATGTCGTCGCGATCCTGCGCGTACTGTTCCTGACTGACGATGCCGTTGCGCAGATCGTCTTCGAGTTCGGAGAGTTGATCGCGATAGACGGCGATGTTGGCGTTGCGCCGCGCCGGCTCTTCCGTGGCCTGCGACGCGGCCGCACTCAGCGCCGGCGGCAGCACGTATAGCAACGCGATCGCCAGCATCAAGCCGCAAATAACCCAGAAGAGAATCACGCCCGCTCCTTTCCTGAACCCGCGCGCAGCATCTCTTCCGCGCGCTTGCGTTCGTCTGACGTGAGCGGCTGCTCGGCGATCAGATCGCGTCGTTGTTTGATGTAATAAAAGAGCACCCCGAGTCCGATTAGCAGCAACACGAATGGGCCAAACCAGAGCAGGTAAGTGGTTGGCGTGACTTGCGGCCGGTAGAGAATGAACTGGCCGTAACGCTCGGTGAGAAACGCGATGATCTCCTTGTCGCTCTTACCGGCTTTCATCTGCTGACGAATCTCGTCGCGCAGATCTTCCGCGAGGTCCGCGCGTGAATCGGCGAGTGTTTCGTTCTGGCAGACGAGACACCGCAGCTCTTGTGAGAGTTTGTGGAGACGTTCCTCGAGCGCGGCATCGCCTTTTACAGGTTCAGGCCGTCGCACCTGCGCGAGCGTAAGAGGTGCAAACAAACAGAGCAACCACAATGACACCACCAGGTGCTTCAACGTGATACTCCCTCGCGATTCAGTTGTTGGACCAGCGGCAGAAACTTGTCTTTCCATATTTCGCGTGAGATCGGGCCGATCTGCTTGTAACGAATCACGCCAGCCTGGTCGATCAGATACGTTTCGGGCGCGCCGTAGACGCCGTAGTCGATCGCCACGCGCCCATCCAGATCGACAGCGCTCAAAACATACGGATCGCCCAGCTCGCCAAGCCAGTCGAGCGCATCCTCGCGTTTATCTTTCCAGTTGAGACCGTAAATCGGAACCGTTCCCGACTTCGCGTACTCAATCAACAGCGGGTGCTCGTCGCGACAACTTATGCACCACGACGCCCACACATTCAACACCCAAACCTTGCCGCGCATGTCTTCAGCGGAAAACGTCTGGCCCGGGTCTTTCAGTTGCGGCAGACGAAACGTCGGCGCCGCTTTGTTGATCAGCGGGGAAGGGACTTCGCGCGGATCGCGCGTCAGACCGATCGCCAGGAAAGCCACCAACACCAGAAATAAAGCCAGAGGTATCAGGTAACGCATTTGAAATCACAGATTACACAGATTCAGTTCGCGCAGCGACCGTCGCGGGCACTTCGGCAGGTTTCTTCACAGCCTCGCGCGCTTCGCGTTCCTTACGCGCGGCGAGAGCATAACGCCGATCGCTCAAGGCCAGTCCGCCGCCCAGCGCCATCAAAACCGCGCCGCCCCAGATCCAGCCGACAAAAGGTTTGTAGTAAACACGCACGCTCCACGCGCCCGAACCGACCGGCTCGCCAAGCGAAACGTAAAGATCGCGAAACAGCCCGCTGTCGATCGCAGTCTCCGTCATCACGTTGCCGCTCGCGGTGTAGTTTCGTTTCTCGGGATACATGCGTTCCTTCTCGACACCATTGCGGCTGACGATGATCTCCGCACGCGCGCCGGCGTAGTTCGGTCCCGTGATGTCTCTCACGCCGTTGAACTGAAACTGGTAACCACCGGAGTGAATCGAGTCGCCGATTCCCATTTTCACGTCTTGTTCTGATTGATAACCCGTGACGATCGTCACGCCGACGACGAACACAGCGACGCCAACGTGCGCGACCTGCATGCCGTAGTAACTCCGACTCTGCGCGCGCAACTTCTGAAACATCGTCAATTGACCTGACGTCACGCGCACGCGCTCCCAAATATTCACGAGCACAGTCGCAACGATCCAGACCGCGAGCAGCAGTCCCAAACTCACGAGCCATTTCCAACCGCCCAGAACAAACGGAAGCGTCGCCGCACTAAGGACACTCACAACGAACGCCCAGCGCAAACGTTTCGCGAGTTCCGGCAATTCCGCTTTCTTCCAACGCGCCAATGGTCCAATGCCCATCAAGAACATCGCGGGCGCCATCAGCGGCACAAACACGAGATTGAAATATGGCGGGCCGACCGAGAGTTTGCCCATGCCCAAAGCATCGACGAGCAGCGGATACAACGTGCCGAGCAACACCGAACCGGCGGCGACAGTCAGCAGCACGTTATTCGAAAGCAAAAACGACTCGCGCGAGACAACGTCAAACTTGCTTCCGAGCCCGACTTGTTTAGCGCGCCACGCATACAGCAGCAGCGAGCCGCCAATCACAGCAACAAGAAACGCGAGAATGAAAATGCCGCGCTTCGGATCCGTCGCAAACGCGTGCACCGAAGTGAGCACGCCCGAGCGCACCAGAAACGTGCCGAGCAAGCTCAACGAAAACGCGGAAATTGCCAACAACACCGTCCAACTCTTGAAGCCGCCGCGTTTTTCGGTCACCGCTAACGAGTGAATCAGGGCAGTGCCGACGAGCCACGGCATGAACGAAGCATTTTCAACCGGGTCCCAAAACCACCAGCCGCCCCAGCCGAGCTCGTAGTAAGCCCACCAGCTTCCGAGTGCGATGCCGCACGTGAGAAACATCCACGCAACCGTGGTCCACGGACGCGACCAGCGCGCCCACGTCGCATCCAGCCGTCCGCCAATCAACGCCGCGATCGCAAACGCAAACGCCACCGAGAAGCCGACGTAACCCATGTAAAGCATCGGCGGATGCGCCACCATCGCCGGGTCCTGAAGCAACGGATTCAAGTCGCGGCCGTCAACCGGAACCGGGAAGATGCGCGTAAACGGGTTCGACGTCAGCAACATGAACAGCAGGAAGCCGATGCTCACGATGCCCATCACGCTCAACACACGCGCAACCATCTCGTCAGGCAAGTGCCTGCTGAA
>DASUPR010000425.1:0-4365 GCA_036281015.1 Pyrinomonadaceae bacterium | reverse complement strand
GACGTTGCGGACCGCTTCTGGCTAGTAGCACTACGGGCGAGCACCTGGGCAAGCACTCAAGGAGTTAGGCGAATGACTAATACATCAGCGACGCCAGTACCGAACGACGCAAGAGCAAAACGCCGGGCTAATGAACGCGGCAGCGTGATGATCATGACCGCGATTCTCATGGCCGGCATTATTCTCGCGGTTGGTCTCTGCATCGACGTCGCGCGGCTGTACATGTTGCGGACCGAATTGCAGAACGCAGCCGATGCCGCTGCTCTTTCAGCCGCTCGTGAATTGAGCTCCGGGGCCGGTGGCATTGCGGATGCCGTCTCACGCGCTACTTCTATCGTTAACAATTATGGATTCAACGATGCTGTCGTGAGTGTCCCGGCCGTGAACGTGCAGTTCGCCATTAATCTAAACGGAACTTACGTTAGCGCCGCTACGGCCGCGACAGCTCCAGCAGACTATCGCTTCGTTCAGGTAACTACATCGAGTGTGTCAACGCCGATGTTGTTTTCCGCGAGAGTTCTCGGCGCCAATCTCACCGAGTCGAAAACTGCTGTCGCCGGCATGTCGGTCGGCATCAACACGATCTGCGACTTCTTTCCTTTCGCCGTCGCGCTTGACGATTTCGATACTAGCGATGCCGGTTACACACTTCCGGCAGCCAACACAACGATGACCCTGAATTTTGTTCAGGGCACTGGCAACTCAATGACTCTCCAGCACAGAGACTACATCATTATCGAAGTCCCTGAAATTAGCGGTAATGGAGCCCCGGAAACGATTAGATTGGCGGCTGGCGTTACAGCGATGTGCCAAACGCTAAACATGAATGTTCCTTTCCACGCAACGCCCAGCTCCAACCAGAACAACGGACCAAGACACATAGCTGATGGTACCAACACGCGTTTCAATGTCTATGCAAACGGCCCCGGTCAATTGAATCCGGCTGCTCATCCTCCCGACAGCAACGTTGCGCAAGGCATCAGCTTCCAGCAATACAACGACCGCACTGTCGTAACACCACCGAGCCCCAACGCACCGGGTGTGGACCAGCGTCGTATTCTGGTGGTGCCCATCGTTGCACCGGGAACCTACACAGGTTCTCCCGTGAGTGCTCCCACACTGGCATTCGGCGCCTTCTTCTTAAGGAATCGGCCCACGGTCGACAATCCGTGTTCGAATGCGCTCCAGGGCTGCGCCAGGTTCGATGTCGAATGGATCGATGAGCGGTTGGTGATTGGTCGTGGCTCCTTCAATCCCAGTGGACCGAACACGAGTCTGACCTTACCGGTGCTCTACAGATGAGGTACGCGATGAAGGTGACACGCGTGAAAAACGCCACTCAGAATTTTCTTCGGTGCGAGAACGGCACGCAGATGATCGAGTTCGCACTTATTTTTCCCGTGCTGCTTCTTCTTTTCGCGGGAACGGTAGAACTGGGCCGATTGTTCTACACATACACGACGTTGGCCAAAGGTACCCGAGCTGCAGCACGTTATCTATCAACCGCGCAGAACGTGACGACGAGTACCGACGCGGCAAAAAGGATCGTCATGTGTGGGAATCCCAACACATGCGGTGACGCTAACAACCCGCTAATCCTGTCGAATTTATCCGCGACCCAAATCGTCGTAACACCGCCAACGACAGGAGGCGCGCCGCCCCAATACGTGACCGTCTCAATCACGGGTTACGACTATCAGTTTCTCGTGTTCGACTTGAACACATTGACTGGCGGTAACTTCAACATCGCATTAAGCCCAAGCACCAGAATGCGATACATGCGCATTTAACAAGGGGGAGTAACATGTTACCGAAGACATTCCCAAACAAACCTGACAACGAACGCGGCGGTTCTTTAATTGAGTTCACCGTTGTCGCGTCGGTTTTCTTTCTGATGCTCGTCGGGATCGTTGCCGCAGGGAATCTTTATTACACACACAACGCCCTGGTTGAAGCCACACGCCGAGGAGCGCGTTACGCAGTCCTCAATCCAACCGGCAGCACTGCCGCGGTCCAGAACGTTGTCATTTATGGAACACCTACACCGGCCGAAGGCGCGACCTCGCTGGTCTATAACCTGCAGCCCGCTAACGTTACCGTGACATACACGGGACTAGGCGTAGCGGCGGGCACAGTCACGGTGTCGATCACGGGCTACACATTTCCCTTCGTACTCCCAACAAGCACCACGTCAGTAGCGATGCCGCCCTATCGAACGACACTAACGGGTGAGTCCGTGGGGTTCGTCCCCCCGAACATTCCGTAACGGAAGAAGGAACAGATTACGGGTTTTCAAGGAATAGGTAAAAAGCAAATATGCATTCACTCTCGTTCATAACACTAAGCAAAGATCCTGCGGTCTCGAAAGAGATTCGTGAGGCGCTGAGCGCAACATCCCGAGTACGCGTGCTGGCGGAGAGCCAGGATGCTGAGACGTTACTCGGCGATACACTGAGACTTCGACCTTCGGCAGTGATCATAGTCCTGGAAGCGGACGCCTCCGAAAAAACCTTTTCTCTGATCAAGAAGTTGAGTGCAGCAGTGCCGGAAACGGCGATCATCACGGCTGCAAACAATGCTTCGCCGGCCTTGATCCTCGGCAGCATGCGAGCGGGTGCGCGCGAGTTTTTGCAGCTCCCGATCATCGCCGACGAACTGCGAACTGTGTTGGACCACGTTGCCGAGTTGTGCACGGCCGAAGGCCAAAGCCACAAACAAGCTCGTTTGGCCGCAGTCTTCTCCAGCAAAGGCGGAGCCGGTGTTTCTTTCCTGAGCGCCAATCTGGCCGCCGCGATGAACACGTCGACACTGCTGGTCGATCTCAACCTCCAAGCGGGCGATGCGGCTTCTTTCATGGGGCTGGATCCGAAGTACTCGTTGGCTGACTTTGCGGCAAATCGAAACCGTCTCGACGATGCATTGATCAGCAGCATGATCACCGCGCACTCGAAAAACCTGTCGCTGCTGGCGGCTCCGCGTGAAGCACATGAAGCCGACGACATTACCGTGCAGGACGTGTGCGAAGTGCTTCACCTGATGGGCCGTCGCTATGAATGCATCGTCCTGGACCTGCCTCACACTTTCGATCCGCTCACTATCGCGGCTCTCGATCTGGCGGATGACATTTTGCTCGTGATGACCATGGACATTCCGGGTATCCGCAGCACGAAGCGCGCCTTGAAGGTCTTTGAACGGCTCGGATATCCGCGAGGAAAGATTCGCGTTGTCGTTAACCGCTGGAGCAAGAGTATCGACGTCGAGCTGCAAAAGGTCGAGGCCCACCTCGACGAGCAGTTGGTTGGTTTTGTGCCAAACGATTATCCCCGCGTGATCGAATCGATCAACCTGGGCCAACCGCTGGTTCAATCCGAACCTTCTTCGAAGTTGACGATCGAGATCAAACGCATCGCCTCCCTGGTCCAGGGAAACTCGCAGGCAAATTCTCCGCAGCCTCGCAGAGGCTTGCTGGGATCCGTATTTGGACGTTCGCGCAATACCGGCACGCTCGAGCTTTCCACGATGACCGAAACAGCGTGAAAGGAATAGGGCTGACTACAAGGAAAACAACATGGCTTTAAGAGAACGATACATCAAAGATTCCGCCGAAGGCCTCGCGATGGCCACCGAGGAAGGCGTCTATGGCAATCAGACGTTCCAGGAGTTGAAAGCACGGCTTCATCGCTCGATCATTACTCGACTGGATCTAACCAAACTGAACACTCTGGCGCCGGATCGCGTCCGCTCCGAAGTGTCCCGGCTGGTCGAGGAATTGTTGATTGCGGAAAGCACCGCGCTCTCGATCATCGAACGCGACCGGCTGGTAAGCGAAGTTCATAATGAACTCTTCGGCCTTGGACCACTGGAACCGTTGCTCGCCGACACGACCATTTCCGATATTCTCGTCAACACCTATTCAAACATTTACATCGAACGGCGCGGCAAACTCGAAAAGACCGCGATCAGCTTCAAAGACGACGAGCACCTGATGCGAGTCATCGAGCGCATCGTCTCCACTGTCGGACGCCGCATCGACGAAGCGCAGCCGATGGTTGACGCGCGTCTGACAGACGGCTCGCGCGTAAACGCGATTATTCCACCGCTGAGTATCGACGGTCCGGTGCTCTCGATTCGCCGCTTCGGATCCGATCCGTTGAAGATGGCGGCGCTGATTGAAAACGGCGCGCTGACAAAAGAAATCGCGATGCTGTTTGAAATGTGTGTGAAGGCGCGTTTGAACATCGTCATCTCCGGCGGCACCGGCGCCGGAAAGACGACTTTGCTGAATGCGCTTTCCGCTTACATTCCAGTTGATGAACGAATCGTCACGATTGAAGACTCGGCGGAATTGCAGCTCCAGCAGCCACA
>DASUPR010000424.1:0-3955 GCA_036281015.1 Pyrinomonadaceae bacterium | reverse complement strand
TGGGTGAAGCACAGTGGCTCGTGCGCAACGGCTCCGCCGGCGACTCGTTGCTGGTCAGCGGTTCGAGTCAGGGGTTTACGGGCCTCATTTTTCGCGACCGGCATCCGCTGATTCTGCGCACTGTGACCTGCGCGGAGGGCGAGTTTGAAGACGAGTTCTACCGGTTTTTGTTGTTCTACCGCGACCGCAACATTCCCGAAACGGTCGGCGACCACCTGCCGCTGACGCGGCTGATGGTCATCGGCGAAGGCATCACCAAAGAACGCGCCGGAGAGATTGTGAACGAGACGACCGGCGGCGATTTGCGTCCGCTGGGCGCCGAGGATTTAGGGTTGCAGTTACCCAGCCGCGACTTCAGTTTCGACTCCATCGCCGCCCCCGCCGGCCTCGCGACTCTTTCGTGGTAATAGTCCTATAAGTCCTATAGGACCTATACTTGAAACAAACCCGCTGGCCGAGACGTAACACCCCGGTATCATGAAAGCTTCCGCTTCGTCCGTTTCCCCAGTATTTTCACGAGATCTGAGCCTGGTCAGCGACCGCGAACTCGTCGCTATCGCCATCGACGGCTTCGACGGCAGCTTCGAAGAGCTCGTGCGGCGCTACCAGCGCCCGATCTCGGCCTACGTCTACCGCATGGTGGGCAATTACGAGTCGGCCCTCGACCTCACCCAGGAGATCTTCATCAAGGTCTACAACTCCCTGAACCGCTACCGCGCCGAATTCAAGTTCTCCACCTGGATTTACAAGATCGCCCACAACGCAGCCGTCGATCACCTCCGACGCTCCGCCACCCGCGAACAGTCTCTCGTCCTCGGTCCCGAAGGCGACACTTATGACCTGCCACTCGAGAGCGCCCGGATGAGCCCCGAACAGGAGAGCGAACGTAAAGAACGTCGCGGCGAGATTGAAGCAGTGGTGCGAGCGCTTCCTGCAAACTACCGCGAGCTCATCATCCTGCGTCACTCCCAGGACCTCAGTTATGAAGAAATCGTCGAAGTCACCGGCCTCCCACTCGGCACCGTCAAGAACCGTCTCTTTCGCGCGCGCGAAATGATGCGCCAGCAGTTTGTCGATAAAGGAATCACCGGCATTTAATGACCAGGGTCCAGCAAAAGATCTGTCAGAGAAATTTGATCGCTGCTTACGTCGACGGCGAATTGAGCGAGGTCGCGGCAGTGATATTCGAGCAGCACGTGGAAGAGTGTGCGGAGTGCCGCGCTGAGCTGCGCGCGCATCGGATGTTTGTTTGCGAGCTCGACGCGGTCATGACTGACAAGGTCGAGATTCCGGTACCCGATAACTTTTCGAAAATGATCGCGGTTCGGGCCAGCAGCGATCTGCGTGGCGTGCGAAGCAGGGCCGAACACCGGAAGGCCATCGTCATCTGTGTAATCCTGGCTTTAACCGGATTTGGTTTACTCGGAGCCACCGCTCGCGATTCAATTTTCGTGCTGATCGGCAAGTTCCTGACGAGCGTGGCAAGCATCGCCGGCTTCGTGTCGACTGCTGTTTACGACGCTGTTGCGAGCCTGGTCGTGATCACCAGAGTGTTGGGCCACAAGATCGTTATCGAAAGTGGTTCGTTCGGCGTGCTGCTCGTGGTCCTGGCAGCCGCCATTCTCATCCTCTCGCGCTTGATTTCAAACTATCATCGCACGGGCGCAACCGAATAAAGGGGGCTCCGTGCGAATCGTTCTTCTCCAGTCACGGCCCAAATTTACAGACGTTCAACTCTCCTTCAGAAAACTACTCGCGCCTATCGCGTGGATGATGCTGTTGATGACTGCGGTCTACGCGCAGGATTCACATACCGAAAACGTGGTCCTTGTTAATGGGACCACCGACAGCACCGTCTTTGGGTTGGGCAACTCCGTCCGCATCACCGGCACCGTAAAACAGGGCGCGATGTCGCTCGGCGGCGACGTGATCGTGGAAGGCGTGGTCGAAGGCGACGTCGCAACGATCGGCGGGTCAGTGATTCAACTGTCCGGGTCGAGCATCGGCGGTGACGTGATCGTTCTCGGCGGCACTTACCGCGCGGATGCGACTGCCAAGCGCAACGCCACCAGCAAGACAATCATGTACGCGGGTTACCAGCAGGAACTGCGCGACATGATGCGCAATCCGACCGGGCTGTTTAGTCCTGACTGGAGTCCGACGTACCTCGGAACACGGCTGCTCGTCGTGCTCTTCTGGTTCGTCGTCGCGCTGGCGTTTACGTCCGTGATGCCCGGCACCATCAGCCGCGGCGTGGCGCGCTTGCAGTTGAACAGCGTGCGCGTAGCGGCGATCGGTTTGATTGGCGTGGTCGTGCTTTCGGTATGCGTGTGGCTCTGTTTGTGGATCATGCCCGAGCCGGTGCAGGTGCTTGTCGGTTTGCTGGCGCTGTTGCTTTGGCTGGTAGCGAGTGTATTTGGTAGGGTTATCCTGTACGCGGCGACCGGAAAATGGCTGCAAAGAAAGTATGTGCCGTTCGGCAAAAACTCGGAAGCAGTGGCCCTGTTGTTGGGCACCGGTTTTTGGGTGTTGCTGACGTCACTGCCTTACGTTTGGCCGTTCATGGCAGCTTTCATTTTGATCATCAGTTTCGGTCTCGCCCTGACCGCTCGTTACCGCAAGACCGTTTCTGTGTAGGAGAAGATTGGGAGATGAAGACGTTCTTTCTGGCTATCTCACTAGGAATCGCGCTGGCGCTGTTCACGCAGGGAGGCGATCCCGGAATCGCCGCGAAGCATGCGATCGGCGAAGTGAAAACGATCGATGCTGCCGCGAAGCAGATCACGATCAAAACAGACGCCGGCTCGACCGTGGCGGTCTCGCTTAGTGACAAGACGACGTACAAGCGCCTCGCGCCCGGCGAGACGTCGCTCGCAAATGCAACCGATATAACCTTCACCGACGTGAGCGAAGGCGATCGCATCATGGCCCGTGGAACTGTCTCTGAAGACAAGAAGTCGGTGCCCGCTTTGCAGATCATCGTCATGACCAAAGGCGATTTGACCAAGAAGCAGGAAGCCGAAAGACTTGAATGGCGGCGTCGCGGAATTCTCGGCGTGATCACCGCGCTCAAACCGGACACGAAAGAGATCACGATCACCAATCGCACGATGGGCGGTTCGCAGTCGGTCGTGCTTCCCGTGACCGACAAGACCGAGATGCACCGCTACGCGCCCGACTCGATCAAGTTTGGCGATGCCAAGCCGAGCACGTTCAACGAGCTCAAAGTCGGCGATCAGTTGCGTGCGATTGGCGATCGAACCGACGATCCGCTTCGTTTCAATCCGCAGAAGATCGTAACCGGAAGTTTCCGCACGGTCGGTGGTGTTGTCACTGCCGTCGATCCCGCGACCGGCGAGATCAAGATCAGCGAGCTCGAGAAGAAGACTCCGCTGACGATCGTGATCAAGCAGGACACTGTTCTGCGCCGCTTTCCACCGGCTTCAGAAATGGGCGCGATGATGGGTGGATTCGGACGCGGACCGGGTGGCGCCGGCGCACCGCAAGGCGGACAAGCGGCGCCTGCGGCGGGCGGTCAAGCTCAGCCGGCACAAAGGCCGCAAGGCGGTGGGCCAGGTGGATCAGCAGGTGGGCCGGGCGGCGGGTCGGGTGGCCGTGGCTTCAATATCAACGACATGCTCGAACGGCTGCCAACAATTTCTCTGGCAGATGTTAAGGTCGGGGACACTATCATCGTTTCCAGTACGCAGGGCGTTGATCCGTCGCGGCTGACGGCAATTTCGCTCGTGTCCGGCGCCGACACCCTGCTCGCAATGCTTGCCCCGCGGCCGCAGCCCGGGCAGGCGACTCCTAATCCCGCCGCGGGTTTAGGCAGTAGCGGCATCACGTTCGGCATCGGCTTGCCGTAGCCGTTTAAGTTTTGCGTTCAGCCTTTAGGCTGCGGTCGCAGCACAAGCTAAAGCTTGAAGTTTGAACTCTTGAACCTCTTGAACTC
>DASUPR010000423.1:0-11201 GCA_036281015.1 Pyrinomonadaceae bacterium | reverse complement strand
ACACCCACGTTCGGCTCGATCGTGGCGAAAGGATAATTCGCCGCCAGCGCTGACTGTTGCGCGGTCAGCGCGTTGAATAACGTTGACTTGCCCACGTTGGGTAACCCAACGATTCCTGCTCTTAACATCTATTTGCTCTCTATCTATGTCGTGCGAGAAAACTAACCGATCACGCGCGGTGATGCAAAGCAGGTCGATCTCGGTATAATCCCAAAATAACTTGCGACCGCAAGCGGCTTCCGACTGATGACTGTCTCTCTACTACTGGCGTTACTCGTCACTCTTAGCGGCACCATCGCCACCTACCTGTACGACGACAACGCGACGCTTGGCGCGCGACTGTGTTCCGGCGTCTGCCTCGGGCTGGCGGCGCTCGGTCTCGCCGGGTTCGTCGTTGCTTCGGTTATCGGTTTGAGTGGCGTTGCGGTTTTGCTCAGCGCGGCCATCTGTTGCAGCCCGCTCGCGCTTATTACCGATGCCACGATCAGTAGACGGTTCAAACAAGATCTCCAGAACGCGTTGCGAGCCGCAGGCAATCCCGGTGCAAAAACGATCGGTTATTTTTTGTTTTATCTCGTGATCGGGCTGGTCTTCTGGAAAGTGTTCGACCGCGCCGTTATCGAAGACAACACCGGTCTCAGCACGGGATTACTCAACAACTTCGGCGATCTACCGTTTCACATCAGCGTGATCACAAGCTTTGCATACGGCAACAACTTCCCACCGGAAGATCCGACTTACGCCGGCGTGAGGTTCACTTATCCGTTCATCTCCGACTTCGTCTCGTCGATGTTCTTGCGCTGCGGCGCTGATTTGCGGCAGTCGATGTTTGTCGAAAACTACCTGCTCGCGATCTCCTTCATCGGCCTGGTCCATCGCTGGGCGCTCGAGATGTTGCGCGACAAACTCGCGGCAGCCATCACACCGCTAATCGTCATTCTGAGCGGCGGTCTCGGCTGGGTCCTCCTGTTTGACCAGGCACGCGCCGATGACGGTGGGCTTTGGGGCGCGCTGATGAATCTGGCGCCCTCGTTCACCGTGATTCCGGAAACCACGTGGCGTTGGGGCAATGCGGTCTCGGCGTTACTCGTCCCGCAGCGCGGGTTTTTGATGGGGCTTCCGCTGGCGGTGCTCGCGTTTACGCAGTGGTGGCTGGCAACTGAAAAAGAGACTCCAAAGCCCCCCGAGCGCACAAAGAAGAAAGGTCAGGTAGCGAAAGAACCCGAACCAGTGCGTTTCCCGATCAGTCAACGGCGCATGATCGCCGCCGGCGTTGCCGCCGGACTATTACCGTTGGTCCACGCGCACAGTTTTGTTGTCGTGATGGGAATGGCTGCTTGCCTCGCGCTGCTCTTCGTTCGCTGGCGCGACTGGATCACGTTTTTCGTCGTGGCGTCGGCGATCGCGGTGCCGCAGTTGGCGTGGTCTACCTGGCACAGCGCGGTTAACGCCGGCACCTTCTTCGCATTTGAGTTGGGTTGGGATCGTGGGCAGGACAACCCGATCTGGTTCTGGTTCAAAAACACCGGCTTCTTTATACCGCTCATTCTCGCCGCGGTGCTCTTCAAGAGTGACGGCTTTCTGGTGCGGCGCCGGCTGCTTTTGTTTTACCTGCCGTTCACGCTTTGCTTCATTATTCCGAACTTCGTGAAGATGGCGCCCTGGATTTGGGACAACATCAAGGTTCTTTATTATTGGTGGCTTGCTTCGGCGCCGCTGGTCGCGTTGCTGCTGTCGAAGCTTTGGCAACAAGGGCCGATTCGCAAGGTCGTGGCGGTGATTCTGTTTGTTGTCGTGACGCTTGCGGGCGCGCTCGACGTCGCGAGTATCGCGTTGCGCTCGCCGAAGTTTGAGATCTTCAGTTCGGACGGGCTCGCGTTTGCGAAGTTTGTGATGGAGAAGACTCCGCCGCGTGCGCTCGTGATGCATGCTCCGGTGCATAACACGCCGATCTTTCTCACGGGGCGCCGGTCGCTGATGGGTTATCCGGGACACATCTGGACGCACGGACTTCAGTTCGTGCAGCGCGAAGGTGAGATCAGACGCATCTATCTCGGTTCGCCGGATGCGGCGCAGTTATTGAAGTTTTACAACGTCGATTATGCTGTTGTTGGACCACAGGAACGTATGGTGATCCAGGCGATCAACGAGCGGTTCTTTAGTCAGTTCGAGAAGGTTGGACAAGTTGGCGAATACAGCCTCTACAAAATCAACCCGCAGTAAGAAGGCGCAGGCTCGTCACGCCGCCGCGGGCGCGAAGACTGTGCCGCACGTGGAAACGCCGGCGGCGCCGTTCGATGTGTCCGAACGCGTGTGGTGGATCGGCGTGGTGGTGATCCTTGTGATCGCTGCAGCGCTGCGCATGTACGATCTGAATCTCGTTCCGCTTCATCACGACGAAGGCGTCAACGGCAACTTCCTCGTGCGGCTCGTGCGTGAAGGCGCCTATACCTACGACCCGGAGAACTATCACGGACCGACTCTCTACTACTTCGCCGCGTTCTGGCCGTGGGTCATGCGTGCTTTGTTCGGCAAGGCGGCGATGGAGAATTACGGACTCACCACAGTCGCTATCCGAATGGTGCCGGTTCTCTTTGGTCTGGGTACGATCGGCTTGATCTTTTCGTTGCGCCGGTGGCTCGGCACGGTTGCCACGTTAACCGCTGCGTTGCTTCTCGCGATCTCTCCCGGCGCGGTTTACCTGTCGCGCTACTTCATCCACGAGACGCATTTTGTTTTCTTTACGTTCGCGATCGTTGTGTCGTGTCTTTATTTATACGAACACCGAAACCCGTTCTACTTGATACCCGCGGCTGCGTCCGCGGCGCTGCTGTTCGCGACGAAAGAAACCGCGTTCATTTCGGTCGGCGTGCTGATCATTGCCTTGGCGGTGACATTCGTTTATTTGCGTCTGGTTCGCGGAAAGGTGAGACCGCCGAAAGCTAAAGGCAGACCGCAGCCGGAAGTGTGGTCGTTGACTGACTTTGTCAATGAGCTTGGCGGGCCGGTGGTGCTTGGTTTGTGTGCCGTGCTGGCCGCGATCGTTTTTGCGGGGTTGTACTATCTCTTCTATTCGTCATTCACACTGAATCCCAAAGGGCTGTCAGATTCTTTCCAGACATTTGCTGTTTGGAAAAAGACGTCGAGCTTAGCTCACGTCCAGCCGATTTACACTTACATCCGCTGGTTGTTGCAACGCGAAGGAGCGCTGCTGGGTTTAGGTGCTGTCGGCGCGCTTTTTGTCGTGCTGAAGCCGAAAAACGCGTTCGCGCTTTTTGCCGCGCTGTGGGCGTTTGGCTTGACCGCCGCTTACTCGCTCATCGGCTACAAAACACCGTGGCTGATGCTGAACTTTGTCGTCCCGCTCGCGCTCATCGCAGGCTACGCAGTGCAGACGATCTTTGAGTTAGAGCGACGCCAGTGGCGTGTGACGGGAGTGGTTCTGATCATAGTGCTGTCGTTCACGGCCTATCAGAGCATCGATCTCAACTTCATCAACTACGACAACGACGACACCAAGTACGTCTACGTTTATGCGCACACGACCCGAGGCATGTTCGATCTCGTTAAAGAGATCGACCGGATCGGAAAGGAACGAACC
Source organism: Pyrinomonadaceae bacterium (assembly GCA_036281015.1). Lineage (GTDB taxonomy): Bacteria > Acidobacteriota > Blastocatellia > Pyrinomonadales > Pyrinomonadaceae > PSRF01. Next base: position 7,600 of record DASUPR010000423.1, on the reverse strand, counting down.
GGCGGCCAAACCGGCATCACGATTGTCAGTCCTGATTACTGGCCTTTGCCCTGGTACCTGCGCAACTACAGTCGCGTGGGCTACTACGGCAGGATGGCGCCCTCAACCGAGCCGATGATCATCGCCAACTCAACCCAGCAGCCGGAGGTCGAGGCAAACTTCCGCGACATGTACCAGCAGGTCCGGTCCAAACAGGGCGACGGCGGTTTTGAGTTGCGGCCGGGAGTCAGACTGCTGTTGTACGAACGCCGGAAGGACCTCGTCCCGACCGAGCCGCCGCCGTCGATCACAAGGTAGCCAGAGCACTTCACGTTGTGGTTGACATTCTAAGCGTGTGCAACTTATAGTGCCCCAACTGCATGTTCAAACTCCAACGTCTGGAAATCACCGGGTTTAAATCCTTCGCCGACTACACCGAAATAATCTTCACCGGAGATGGAATCACCGCCATCGTTGGGCCAAACGGCTGCGGCAAGAGCAACGTAGCCGACGCGATCGCCTGGGTGTTGGGTGAGCAGCGCGTTAAGCACCTGCGCGGCGGTGAGATGAAGGACGTCATCTTCCAGGGCGCGCGCAATCGTCCGCCGAGCGGCATGGCCGAAGTGGTGATGCATCTCGTGCGTGATGAAGTGGACGAAGTCGAGCCGGACATTGAAGACATCGATTCGACGTTGGAGAAGATCGACGATCGGCTCGTCACGATCCAGATCGAGACCACAGAGAACACGGACAACACGGAAGTCGCAGAATCCAATCCGCCAGATCCTGTTCAAAAAACTCCGCACAAGCGTCACTGGCGACGACGGAACCTCGCTCTCGAGTTCGCACCCGGAGAGGCTGTCTCGGTAACGCGGCGTCTCTATCGCTCAGGCGAAAGCGAGTACCTGCTCAACGACAAAATCTGCCGCCTGCGCGACATTCAGGATCTGTTCTCCGGCACCGGTCTCGCCGGCGGACACTACGCCATCATCGAACAGGGCCGCATCGGTCAGATTCTTTCAGCCAAGCCGATGGACCGCCGCACGATCATCGAAGAAGCGGCCGGCATCACGAAGTTTCGCGTGCGCCAACGCGCCACTGAAGCCCGACTCGAAAACGCGCGCTCCAATCTCTCGCGTATCTCCGACATCGTCGCGGAGATCGATCGCCAGGTAAACAGCCTGCGCCGCCAGGCAGCGAAAGCGCGTCGTTACGGCGTGCTGCGTGAAGAGCTGCGCGAACTGCTGCGTCATGTTTACGTCGCCGAAGATCGCAAACTCGCCACCGTCCTCGAAGAGACACACACCAAGCTCAGCGAAGTAACCGAACTCGAACTCCGTATCAGCGAAGACCTGAGCCAGCGCGAAGAGGCCGCACGCACCGCAACGCAGCAGGCGCGCGCCTTTGAAGACGAGTTGTCATCAGTGAGGGCCACGGCTGCTGAAGCCGTGCTGCAACGCGATCGACAGGCACGCGAGTGTGTTTACCAGCAGGAACAGTTGGCGGAGATTGAAAAACGCAAAGGCGAGGTCAGTGCGGAGATAGAGGCGCTGACGACGCGGCTCGTGCTGATCGAAGCTGAGTGTCACCGGCTGCAACACGAAGATGCGCGTCTGCGCGAAGAGGCAGATCGTAGCGCATTGCAGTTGCGGACGGTGGAAGAGACGTACGCTGAAAGACTCGCGGCTGCGACCGCGGCCGAAGCGGAGATCGAGCACGCTCGCAGCGAGCTGCTTTCGCAAACCGCGATTGCCGAACGCTTGCACGAGATCGCGCGTCAGCTCGAAACCACGCTCGTACGTCTTTCGCAGCAGGCTGAAGGTCTGGCGCGCGAAGGCGATCGCGCGGCCAGCCAGCACGCGGAAAGAAAACTCGAAGCCGAGAGGTTTGCTCACGAACTTGCCGATGCGCGAGCACGCGTGGCGCGACTCCAGGCCGAACGCGAATCGGCGGTCGATGCTGTCGTTCGTGGTCACGAAGCCGTCAGCGACACGGAAGCCGAACTGACACGCGTCCGCGACGAGTATTCTCGTGCGAGTCATCGTCTTGAAAGTCTGAAAGAGCTCGACCAACGGCGCGCCTACTACTCGCCCGCGGTTCAGCTCGTCTTTGCTCCCAGCGAAACGCCGCGAGACTTTCACTTCATCGGCACGCTCGCCGATGCTTTGAACGTCGACGCCAAGTGGGAACGCGCAGTTGAAGGCGTGCTCGGTTCGTCGTTGCAGTCGATCGTCGTGCCGACGCCGGACGACGCTGTTCGCGGCGCCCAATGGCTGCGTGAAAACAACGGCGGACGCGCGAGTTTTCTCGTCGCCGGTCTGCACGGCGGCAGTGACGAAGCGGACACGGACACGATCACCACGCTCGCGTGCCGTCTCGAAGAACGTCCTGCGCTATCGCCCGGACAGGTCGAGAGCATTCGCGACGATCTGCGCATCTCGGATCTACTCGGCGCGCCGCAACAACTCGTCACCGTGCTGAAACGCACGTTGCCGCAGAAGATGAACGCGCGTCTCGCTGCCAATCTCGAAGACGCGATGGTCAAGTCGATCGCCACCGGCGAGATGTACGTCACGCTCAACGGCGATTGGATCGCGAGCGGTCAGTTTGTCAGTGCCGGCGATGCGCGCGCTCTCGAAGAAGGCGCCGGGTTGTTGGCTTTCAAACGCGAACTGCGAGAACTCGAAACACGCGCCGAAACACTGGCGCGGGAAGTCGAGAACGCAAATCAACTCGCTAAAGACGCGCGCGCCCGTCTGGTCGAGCTCGAAGACGCCGTCGTTCTCCTGAACGAAGCGATCGGACGCGAAGAGCGCGACGCGATGCAGCGTGAGTTGACCGTCAGCGGATTGGACCAGGAGGTCGAACGCGCCGAACGTCACATGCGTGTCGTCGGTCAGGACTCCGCGCGTGTCGACGCCGAACGGATCGAAGTCGAACATCGCCGCGCGCAGGCTTTGTCGGAAGCTGAAGCTGCCGAAGCGGCAAGAGAAGCGGCCGCCGATCAGGTGATTAAGGCGTCGGCGTCGTTAAATGAACTAAGAAAGGCCGCCGAGGTCGAGAGTGAATCGCTGGCCGAACAACGTGCGGCCGCGGCTGCCGCTGCCGAGCGCCGGCGCGCGACCACCGCAGAACTGCGCCGCATCGAAGGCGAACTTGCTGACTTCGCCGCCCGTGTCGATCGCTATCGGATGGACCTTGCCGAGATGGACGGCCGCAGCGCTGAGCTGAAATTCTCCATCGCGGATCTCGAGCTCAAAGCAAGCACGGTCGAGAGCGATCGCGCTCGTGAAGAAGAGCAGATCGCGACGCTGTCGCAGCAGTTGCAGCAAGCACGACGGCAAGCGGACGAGTTCTCGGCTGAGCTGTCAGATCTAAATCGCCGTGCGGCTGAAGTGCGTGATACCCGTGCCGGTCTGGAAGTGCAGCGCGCCGAAGCGCAGGCGCGTCAGACGTTCGTTCACGAAAACTGTCACTCGGAGTTGGGCCAGTCGCTCGAAGATCTCGCGGGCGAGATCACGCTCTCCGAAGATTTTGATTTCGACACGAGCCATGCGCGCGTCGAAGAGTTGCGCACGCGTCTCGACGGTTTTGGCGCCGTGAATATGATGGCGCTCGAAGAGCTGGCGGAAGCCGAGGAGCGCTTGTTGTTCCTGACGGTGCAGCGCCAGGACATCGTCGAAGGCATTGCGGCGACCGAAGAAGCGTTGCGCGAAATCAAGCGTCGCTCGCGCGAGCGTTTCCGTCACGCGTTCGAAGAGATCAACAAGAATTTCAGCGTGTTGTTCCAGGAGTTATTTGGCGGCGGACGCGGCGAAATGAGTTTGATCGACGCCGACGACGTGCTCGAATCGGGCATCGACGTCGTTGCGCAACCGCCCGGCAAGCGTTTGCAGAACGTGCTGTTGCTGTCCGGCGGTGAGAAGGCGATGGCCGCGCTGGCGCTGGTCCTGGGCATTTTCCATTACCGTCCGGCGCCGTTCTGCCTGCTGGACGAAGTCGACGCGCCGCTTGACGAAGCGAACGTGGGACGCTTTACTGATAAGGTCGTCCAGATGTCCGCCAATACGCAGTTCATCGTTATCACGCATAACAAGCGGACCATGGAGATGGCACGTGCGCTCTATGGTGTGACCATGGAGGAAGCAGGTGTCTCGAAACTGGTGTCGGTAAAGTTTGAGTGAGTATTAGAAAATCATGAGGCAAGTGCTCCCCGCCGCGCTGATTGTTATGAGCGCGGCGATTTCCATTTGCGGCCAGGATCAGCCGCAGACTAAACACAACACGCGCCCGAACCAGGCGACGACTTCCGCTGCGCCGCCCGTCGCCAACGACAACAAGAGTTCCGATCCGGTTAAGTACACCTACGAGTTCACGCAACCGAAGTTTTACGTCAAACACATCGTGCTCGAACACGATGCGAACGGCCGCGGCACGGTTACTTTTGAACGTTTGAATGAAGACACGTCTGTGTCCGAGCCGATCGAACTTTCACCGGCCGCACTGTCGCGCATCAACGCAGCCTGGCAGGGTTTGCAGTTCCTCGATTCAACCGCCGATTACCAGGCCGACAAACAGTTCCCACATCTCGGCACGATGCGCATCGGCATGGAGCGTGGCGAACGCAAGCGAGTGGCCGAGTTTAACTGGACCAACAACACCAATGCCGAAACGCTCGTGAACGAGTATCGCAAAGTCGCCGACCAGGCCATTCTGCTTTTCGACATCTCGATCGCTCGTCAGAATCAGCCGTTGAATGCACCGAAACTCATGGAAGCGATGGAGTCGCTTCTCAACCGCAACGCGCTCTCCGATGCCCAGCAGCTACTCCCGCTACTCAAAGAGCTCAGCACCGATGAGCGTGTCCCGCTGATCGCCCGCAATCACGCGCTCCGGCTCATCAAAAAGATCCAGAAGTGACGAGGCGCGACCAATTCATCCTCGATTGGTGGACCGAAAACGGGAACGAGCCGGCGGGCGCCGCGGAACTCGATCAGCTTCAACAAGCACTGCTGGAAACCTTAGGCGCGCAGGGCCGCGAAAGTCCCGCTTCGATTGCGCGCACGCTCGCGGACAATGGCGTCCGGCTCAAACATCCCGAGATCCTCGAAACTGACGCGAGTTGGCGCGAGCGGGAGCAGTTTTCGTTGTTCACCTCCGAGGAACTGGACTTCACGAATGTCGACGTGGCCATTGCCTTTGTCGAGAAGCTCACGGGTTTACCTCAGGGACCCGAATTACGCAGCTTCGTCCTGCAACTCAAAGTGGAGCTCGAGGCGGTCGCCAAGAGCATGCGCATCCCGCTGCCGGACCGTTTGGTTGCCGTCGAAGTCGCCCATTGGCTCCACGTTTGGCTGCAAAACCCGGCCATTTTCTCGGATTGGCTGGCGCTGCGGCGCGAATCCGACGAGTTTCGCGAACGTTTTCACCGCTAAGCACACTTTCTGGAACTTTCCCCGGGGTTGGCACGAATACGAATGACCAGCGGGTAAAATCAGCGCCGGCGTTTGCGAATGACCCACAAAAACGAGCTCAGCGATAACGACTTACTCCGCCAGATGCTGGCCGGAGACGAAGAAGCGCTCGCCCAGCTTTACCGGCGCCGCCAGGCTTCGATCTACCGGTTTGCGCTGCAAATGAGCGGGTCGAACTCGATTGCTGAGGACGTGACGCAGGAAGTGTTTCTGTTCCTGATGCGTCAGGGGCACGTGTTTGACGCAGCGCGTGGAACGTTGAGCGCGTTCCTGCTCGGGGTCGCGCGCAATCATGTTTTGCGTCGGCTGCGGGTCGAGCATCTGCTTTCGCCGTTGGCGGATGACAACGAGGACGAGGGCATAGGGTTTCAGGTCAGCTCGGAGTTGTGTCCGCTTGAAGATCTGACGCGCGCCGAGACGATTGAAAACGTACGCAAGGCGGTGTTGAGTTTGCCGCCGAAGTATCGTGAAGTGGTCGTCCTGTGCGAGCTGCAGGACGTGAGTTACGGTGAGACGGCCGAGATTCTTGGTTGCGCGATTGGGACGGTACGCTCGCGTCTGCATCGGGCGCGCGCGTTGCTGCTGACAAAGCTGCGTCCGGCTGAAAGCGTTGAAGACGCGAATTCGGCGAGTGTGAAGTCAGCGAGGTGTTTCGCATGAACTGTCAAAGATTTGAACAGGTTGTTAGTGAGCTGGCTCGCGGTCAGATGATGGAAGCCGAAGTGCGGTCGGAAGCGCAGGCTCACAGTAAAGAGTGCGAGCGTTGTTCGGCGCGTTTGCGCGACGAAGAGACGCTCACTCGCGGGTTGCAGTGGTTGGCGGGCGATATGGAGTCGCTGGCAGCGCCGGCTGAGTTGGAATTGAAGTTGCGCGAAGCGTTTCGCGAACGGCGTGTGGTTGCTCCGGTTGTGGTTGGGTCGTCGCGGTCGCGTTATTGGCTGGTTGCTGTCGCAGCAGTTTTGTTGTTGGCGATCAGTGTTGGAGCGATGTGGTGGGGTTCAGAGACGCCGCAGGAAAGCGTTGCGGAAAAGACTCCGCCGAAGCCGGCGGAAGTGGTCAGTGGTCCAAGTGAACCGGAACCCAAACCAGAGCCGAAAGAAGTTGAGTATCAAGCGAAGGACCAGACGCCGAAGCGACAACTTTCGAAACCCATTCGGCGCAACACCGGGAATCGCCGTGCTCCTGAAGCGCAAGTCGCACATCACCCGACAAACGAGATCGCGACTGACTTCGTGCCGCTCGGCGACATGAACTCAGTGGTTCTTCAGGACGGTGGACAGATCATCCGCGTGAAGTTGCGACGCTCGGCGTTGGTGAGGTTCGGCATTCCCGTGGACATGGATCGTTACAACGAGAACGTTAAAGCAGATGTTTTGATAGGGGTCGACGGTTTGGCCCGTGCCATACGTTTTGTTCAATGAAAGGAAATTAGACATGAGAAGAGTACTAGGACTATTGGTTGCGACAAGTCTATGCGCGTCGGCCGTCGCTTCAGTCGCTTTTGCCCAGGAGCCGCAGGCTGCGCACCAAAGGGCAATCGAGATCGTACAGCAGCGCATCTTTCAGGGACCGGAAGGCGCACCAATGCCTCCGCCTCCTCCGGGAGCTGACTTCGTGTGGGTTGCCACCGAGAACTTTAGCGGCAAGGTCGTCAAAGGCGCGCCCTATTCGGCGGAAGCCGTGACTGAAAGCATTCAGACACTCGGCGACGGCAATCGCATCGTCAACAAGTTCACCAGCCAGGTTTATCGCGACAGCGAAGGCCGCACGCGGCGCGAACAAACGTTGAAGGGTTTGGGCGGTGTAGGAACGGGTGAAGAGCCGTTGCAGACGATCTTCATCAACGATCCGGTCACTGGTACCAGTTACTCGTTAGACTCACGGACGCACATCGCGCACAAGAGCATGCCGTTCAAGTTTCGGGTCATGACGCGATCAGGCGTGCCTGGAGATGCGAAGCAGTTTGAATTCAAGAGTGGGCCAGGCGCGGGCGCCTCGACCAACGTGATCGTGACCACGCAAGCGGCACCGGGAACGCGAGTTCCGGCGCCGGGCGTCGTCGAACATTTCGACGTGCGCACTGAGGGCGCGGCGGGCTTCGCGATCAGGACCAAGCCGTCGCCGGGCAACGAAGTAAAAGAGCAACT
>DASUPR010000422.1:0-12098 GCA_036281015.1 Pyrinomonadaceae bacterium | reverse complement strand
TCCTGAAGGTATCGCCGCAGTGATCACGCAGTTTTTTGCTGACGCTGCCGAACGCGCTCCGCTGGCGGTTGAAGGCGAACCCGAACCGGTTCGTGAAGCTCGCGACAGCCGTTACATCGTCGAGCAGTACGACAAAAAGATCCGCGACTTTCGGGCACCGTCGATCGATGGCGGTAAAACTGCTTTGCGTGGCAGTCACCCGAAGACTCACGGCGTAGTTACCGCGCGCTTCGTTGTTTCGCCTGACTTGCCCGAGGAGCTGAGGGTCGGATTATTCGTTGAGCCTGATCGAAGCTACGACTGCGTGATGCGCTTCTCCAGTCTCGGCAAACCGGAATTGGAAGTGTTTGCAGATGCGGATCGCGATGTGCGCGGCGTCGGTCTAAAACTGCTGGGCACTGACGCTGACGGTACACAAATTACGATTTCAGATTTCCTGCTCAACAGCGTACCGATTCTTTCTACACGTCGCGGCCGCGATGTGGTCCCACAGCGGCTCGACTTCATGGACCTCACGCGGCAGTTGCTCTATTCGGACGATCTGATCGTGAACGACGTGTTGTCAGTGAACTACTTCAGCATCACGCCGTTTCGCTATGGACCAGGCCGCGCGGTCAAATACATCTTGCGGCCGAGCGTGCATCCGTCGCTCGAAAACGGCGCCTCGCTCGAACAATGTCTCGATCTAACGGGTCCAAACTTTCTCCGGCAGCGACTGGAATACATACTCAATCACGCAACGTCCGATGCGGTTTTCGATTTTTGTATTCAGTTCCAACGCGATCCGGTGCTCGATCCGATCGAAGATCCGCGAGTCGAATGGCAAGGTCCGTTGATAAAGGTCGGCGAGGTTCGGATCTCGCGGCAAACGATCAACCAACCGGAAGACGCCGCGCGTGACGAAGCAGTCGCTTTTAATCTCTATCATTGCTTGCCGGAACACGCGCCGTTAGGCGAAGTAAACCGAAATCGGCGCGCGGTGTATTCGAGTTCACCGGCGTTGCGCCGCCAGCTCAACCAACACGCGACGAATCTTTATCCGTATCACCCGAAACGCGTGGAGGTTTGTATCGTTGGCTCGGGCGTATCCGGTTTGGGAGCGGCGCTGGCCTTAACGCGTTATGGTCATCACGTTACGGTTGTCGATCCGCGTGCGAAGCTCGGCGGTCACGCTTGTTCGATCGAGTTGCCCGACGGCCATTCGGTAGACCCGGCGTTCGGATCTTTTACTGCCGCCGCGTACCCCAACGTCGCGCGTCTCTTTCAGGAGTTGGACGTCGAGATTGAAGAGCTCGGGTCGTTCAAAGAAGCGTTGTCGTACTTCTCGCTCGACGGCCGCCGCAACTGGAAACGCCTCGAAGACATGCCGTTTTCACGCCGCGTGATGGAGGAACTGGAACGCTTCGACGCCTGGGGCATTCTCGCTGACAACAATCTCGACTTCGTAACCGCGCGCGATTACTTCGCGCAGCACGGCTTCTCCGAAGAATTCATTCACTACGTCTTTCTCGGCCAGATCGTGTTCGTGTTTGTGGGCCAGCCCGCAAACTACTATCTCGATTATCCGATCCGGCAGTTGGTCCAATACTCGTATCTTCCGGTCGTGCTCGCCGGACGCGAACCCGTCTGCCGCGTCAAACACGGCTCCGCGTCATACATGGTGCGGTTTACTGAAGCGCTCGCGGCCAAAGGCGTGCGGTTCCTGCCTTCAACTCACGCGGCCGTGGTCCAACGCGATCCAGCCGGAGTCACGATGGCTTTTTCGCAAGACGGACGGCAATGGGAAGAACGTTTCGAACAGGTGATCCTTTCGGCGCAGCCACACGGCTCGCTGAAAGTGCTTGGCGAACATGCGACCAAAGTCGAACGCGAAATCCTCGAAGCAATCCCGTTCACCAACGACACGGTGATCATTCATCGCGACGAACGATTCATGCCCGCGCGACGCGAGCAGTGGCGTCACGCCAACATGGTCGTGGCCGACGAGGATGAGAAAGTGGATCGCGACCGCCCGTTCCTCGTCACGAAGTGGACCAAGAGCAACCTCGATCGCGAAACCGATGTGTTCGCCACCTACGCGTACAACCGCAAGCTCGATATCAAAGGCGGTGTTCCGGTTACGTTCAGCCACGTCAAAGTCACGCCTGAAGTCGTGCGTCTGCGGCGAAGATTGCGCGCGGTGCAGGGACAGGGACGAGTCTGGTTCTGCGGGAGTTGGTTGCGAAACTTCACGCTTCACGAAGATGGTCTCGTGTCAGGTTTTGAAGCGGCCAACGGCATCATGGCCGGCTTGCAGGAATATCCGGTTATCAAGCCGCACGACCTCGCCGCCACAAAGAAGAAGGCGCCGTGGGGACCACAACACACTTTTCTCGACGTGCTCGAATATCAATCGCGCCTCCACCCGTCGAAGCGCGCCCTCGTGTTTGTCGACGACGACTGCAACGAAACGCAGGTGCTCACGTATGCCGATATTCGGCGGCGCTCGCGTTACGTCGCGGCGCAGTTGCTCAACAAATGGAAAGTAAAACCCGGCGATCGTGTCCTGCTCGTTTATGAGCCGGGGTTGGATTTTGTCGTCGCGTTTCTCGGCACGATCATGGCCGGCGCATTGCCGGTGCCGGCGTATCCGCCGAATCCAAAAGAGCTCAAGAAAGATCTGCAACGCATTTCCGCGATCGTTGAAAGCTGCAAGGCGAATATCGCGCTCACTTCGCGAAGCTATCTTCGCTTGGCGCGCATTGGTTCCGCGTTGAGCCCGACTTCGATCTGGCAATGGCCCAAACGGTTAACGTGGCACACCACGGACGATCTGCCTGACGGCGAAGAAGTGACGTTGCCGCAGCCGCGATTAACACAGGACGACATCGCGTTTCTGCAATTCACTTCCGGTTCCACTGCCGAGCCGCGCGGCGTGATGATCAGTCACGGCAATCTGATGCACCAGTTGGCGTTGACGACCGAGGCATGCGGACTGCACGAGGCGAGCGTTGGTTGCTGTTGGGTGCCGCAGTATCACGATCTCGGTCTCGTGGGCTGCATGATGATCGCCCTCTACAACGGCGCGTCTTACGTGTCGTGTTCGCCGTTGAGTTTTCTGCGCAACCCTGCGATCTGGCCTGAGATGCTTCATCGCTATCGTGCGACTGCGACAGCCGCTCCTGATTTTGGTTACCGGTTGCTGCTTTCGCGCACCACACCGGAGCAACGCGCGCGTTGGGACTTGAGCCGTCTGCGCGTGGTGATGAGCGCTGGCGAGGCCGTTCACTACGACACGCTGCGCGATTTCACGCAGGGCTTTGCGGTTTCCGGTGTTGATGCGCGTGCGTTCTGTCCCGCGTATGGTCTCGCCGAACACGTCGTCGCGGTCACGATCGGCGGTTCGCGTCTTTATCATCTCGACAAGAACGAACTGACGCTGCGGCATCGCTTGCGGCTTGGCGACCATCGCGTGGTCGGCTGCGGCAAACCCGGGAACGCGGTGCAGATCGCGATCGTCGATCCGTCTACTTGTAACCGTTGTGGTCCCGATGACGTGGGCGAGATTTGGGTGTCGAGTCCGAGCAAGGCGCGCGGTTATTACAACGAGCCCGAGATTTCGAAAGCGGTGTTTGAAGCGCGCATCAGGCGAAACGGGCATGAAGAAGATGATGGGCACACGTGGTTGCGCACCGGCGACCTGGGGTTCATGCATCACGGCGAATTGTTCATCACCGGCCGGTTGAAGGACCTGATCATTCTGCGTGGCCGCAACATTTATCCCGTGGACATCGAACGCGCCGCTGAAGCTGCTTCGCGCTCGTTGCGTCCGGGCTGTTCTGCTCTGTTCACCGACAATTCACAGGCGGACGAGTCGTTGATTCTCTGCGCCGAACTCCGCAAAGGGCGCTACAACAATTCAGACTACGCCAACATCGCGGTCGCGATTCGTCGTGAAGTGATGAAGCAGGCAGGCGTGCACATTGGTACGGTCGCGTTTCTTCCCGCACGCACAGTACCGAAGACGACGAGCGGAAAGTTACGCCGCAACGCGTGCCGCACACGCTGGCATGAACGATCACTCAAGCCGGTCTACGTCGACAACGGCGCCAACGAGGCTGCGCCGCTTCCGCTTCCGCGGCATAGTGAAGTGGCCACGACGGAAGATGTGATCCATGCCGCTGTTTGTGAAGTTACGCGCTGCGACGTTGATCGGAACACTCCGCTGACTGACCAGGTGATTCTCGACTCGGTCGAGTTTTTGAGTCTCGTCAACTTGCTCGAGCAACGGCTTCAGGTGCGCTTGCCGGTGACGATCCTGAATCGGTATCCAACGGTCGTCGCGCTCGCCGAGTACCTGCGCAACAACTCCGACATGGCGTTGCCCGATCCCGCTTTGGTTACGCTGAATGGCAACGAAGAGAACGGCGCAACGCCGCTTTTCCTCGTCCATCCTGCGCGTGGCGGTGTCGAGTGTTTTCTTGAACTGGCGCGGCGTCTCGATTTCCCGATCACCGCGATTCGTCAAACCGAGAACGGTACTTCGGTCGAAGAATTGGCCACGCGTTACATCGCAGCGATGAAGACGGTTAGTCCAAACGGTCCGTACACCTTGGGCGGGTACAGCTTCGGCGCAACTCTCTGCCGCGCGATGGCGCTCGAGCTTGAACAACGCGGAGAAAAAGTTTCCGGCTTGCTGCTGCTCGACGAGATTCATCGGCCGCCGTCTTCGTTAACCAACAACGGGCGCGGGGAACGCGGCGGACTGTTATTCGAGATCGCGCGCGAGTATTTAACCGGTGCTGATCTGGCACTGCTCGACAATGCTCTTTCCGATCACGGCGACAACGATCTCGATTTAGTTCTCAAGGCCGTTGCCGATCCAACTTCACGCAAAGCGATCGCGGACCAGGTGCGCCGCTACGAACACAATGTGCGGCTGGCAGTTAACTACGAAGCGCCGCGGCCAGAGGCGAAGATGGTCCTGCTCCGAACCACGACCGCTTACCACCGCGCACCGGAAATGATGACCGAGATCCACGAAGTGCCCGGAGATCATTCCACCATGTTGACCGCGCCCCACGTGGACACGCTGGCAACGCTCGTGCGCCAGGTGCTCGCTACGTTCGACTCACCGGAAACCGCGCCTTCATCTCTCAGCAAAACCACGTCCATCTAATCCATGCCGACTTTCTACGAAGGCTTTCGCGAGACCGCCGAACGTTGGCCCAACAATGTGGCAGTGGAAATGCAGCGCCGCGACAGTGTCGAGAGTTACACGTACGCCGAACTGCTGCGCCTGGGCGAATCAGTCGGCCGCTGGCTGTTGGACCAGAAACTGGAGCATGGAGCACGCATCGGGCTGATAGCAGACAACAGTCCGCGTTGGGTCGCGACTTTTCTCGGCATCATCGCCGCTGGTTGCGCAGTTGTTCCGCTGGACACGAATCTCGATCACACACAAGCCGCAAAACTACTGAAAGACAGTGGCAGCTCGTGGTTCTTTGCTGACGCAAAACATTTGGAAATTGCGATAGAGGCCACGCGCGACACAGAGATCGGAGTCGTGCAACTCGACGGCGAAGCGCAGACTGACATCACGTTGGACCAGATCTTTGCGGCTGGACCGGATGGCTTCGTCTCACCGCCGTCTGCGGAAGAAGAAGTCGCTTGCATTCTCTACACGTCCGGCACGACTGCGGATCCCAAAGGCGTCATGCTCAGCCACGCCAACTTCACCGGCGAACTTTACGCCGCGTTTGGCTGGGCGCACATCGACACGAAGGACGCGGTGCTCGGCGTGCTTCCGCTCTTTCACGTGTTGGCGCTGGTGACCAACCTCGTGCTGCCGCTGCTGATGGGCGCGCGCGTGGTCTATCTCGAAACATTGAACGCCAGGGAGATGCTGCGAGGTTTAGCGGAGCGCCAGATCACTGTGCTCTCCGTCGTCCCGGCGGTCTTCTATTTAATCCACGAACGAATCTTCAGCGAAGTTGCAGCCCGCGGGAAGCTGGTCCAATTCGTCGTGCGTTTCCTGATGTCGCTCTCGTTGTTTCTGCGCCGGTTCGGCGTGAACCCCGGCAAGTTGTTCTTTCCCAAAGTCCACCAGGTCTTCGGTGGACACATGCGTTACCTGCTGAGCGCGGGTTCGCGTTTCAGTTCGCCAATCGCGCGTGACTTTCGCGCGTTCGGACTCGACGTCATGCAGGGCTATGGATTGACCGAAACCACCGGCGCTGCGTTTGCGACGCCGCCCGACAAGATCGTGATCGGCTCGGTTGGTCCACCGCTCGCCGGTTTAGAGGGAAAGATTGCGGATCCGCAGGTCGAGGAAGGCATCGACACACCGGTCGGCGAGATTTTGATTCGCGGCGCGTCAGTGATGAAAGGTTATTGGAACCGGCCCGATGCCACGCACGAGGTGCTCAAAGACGGTTGGCTCTACACCGGCGATCTCGGCTACTTCGACGAGCGCGGCAATCTCTTCGTCACGGGACGCAAGAAAGAAGTCATCGTTCTCAGCACCGGAAAAAATATCTACCCGGAAGAGGTCGAAGGTCACTATCAAAAATCGGAATGCATCAAGGAGATTTGCGTTCTCGGGCTCGAGGGCGCTTCCGGTACGGAACGATTGCACGCGGTGGTCGTGCCTGACTTCGAAGTGCTCAAGCGCCGCAAGGTCGTCAACGTCCGGGAAGTGATCCGTTTCGAACTCGAAGGACTCTCAGCCGAACTTGCCTCCACCAAACGCATCAACAGCTACGAGATCTGGCAGGAAAACCTGCCGCGTACGACCACACGCAAGATCAAACGCTTCGAGGTCCAACACAGAGTCGAGACAAATCAAGCGAAAGGATCGAGTGAAACTGAATTCGACTCCGAGCAGGCGCTGAGCGCGGAGGAGTTGTCGTGGTTGGCTGAACCCGACGTACAAAAATCTCTCGCCGTGATTCGCAACATGTCGCCCGCCAAACGCGGCCCGATCAGACCGGACGCAAATCTCGAACTCGATCTCGGTTTTGATTCCATGCAGCGTATCGAGCTCGTGATGGCGCTCGAACAGGAGCTCGGCGCAACGGTCGAACAAACCCGACTCGCCGATGTTTACACGGTGCGCCAACTCGTCGATCTCCTGCGTGAAAGCACAACCACAGACGCTGCCCACGCAGACGCGGCGCAGGTTTCAGCGTGGCACAACCTTTTGCACGAAGCACCGGTGGACCAATCAGTCGCCACACTGATGCGCCGGCGTCCGGCTCGCGAAGCGTTTCTTTGGGTCGTCGTTCGCATTCTGTCGGTGTTCTTGCACCGCCTTTTTCGTCTGCGAGTTAGCGGCGTGGAAAAGATTCCCCAGGATGGTCCAATCCTCATCTGTCCGAATCATCAGAGCGTGATCGACGCGATTATTCTGGGCACTGTCCTGCCGTGGCCTGTTTTTAGAAGGGTTGTGTTACTCGGCACGAGTGAGTTTTTTGAAAACCGTATCCTGGCGCTGTTGATACCGAGATTGCGGATCATCGTCGTCGATCCCGATGCCAATCTCGTTCCCGCGATGCGCGCGGGAGCGTTCGCGTTGAAAGAAAACGGCGCGCTGATTATTTATCCCGAAGGCGAGCGTTCGATTGACGGGACGCCAAAAAGATTCAAACGAGGTTCGGCGATCTTATCGATCCACATGCAAGCGCCGATCGTGCCGACGGCGATTGACGGATTCCATGATGCGTGGCCGCGCGGCAAACCGTTCCAGGGTTTCAAACCATTGCAGATCGCGTTTGGCGATCCCGTTTATCCGCCGCCCGAGTCAGAAGCCTCAACAGCCGCGTATGAGGAACTCACGGCGGAAGTCAGGCAACGGGTGGTTCAGATGTGGGAGGAGCTACGACATCGCTCTGCTCGTCCCGTCCGCTCAGTAGAAAATGCGCGAGGAACGGAACAATGAGCAACGCGCTGGCGCCGAGGATCAGCACCGGCAACCATTGAGGCGCCGATAGCTCCACCAAAATGTAGTGGCCCACCTTCGCAAGACCGCCGTAAATAGCGCTGAAGATTCCGAAGAATTTGAAACTGTAGGAAAAAACTGTGTTCACAGTTCCGTGGTCCATCGAACAGTAATGCAGTTCGAGCAATCCCTGATCGATACCCACGATATCTACGAGGCTTCCTACCAGGCCGCCTACCAGCGCGCACAAAAGCACGGTCTTGATCATTGATGCCAGCGTAAACGGCGCTGCGATCGTGTCGCAGAGGATCAGGATGCCCATGGCCGAGTAGGTGGACCATAAGAATGCCAAATGAACCATCGGCATTTCCCAGGTCCACATGCGGAGCGGGCCTGTGATGGTGCGGATGGCGGCCATGGCAAAGAGAAATGGAATGACGAGAACAAAGAGGGGAAACGCGAAACCCGAGCCCTGCACGAGAAGCCAGTAGAGCCAGGTCGCCACAAACGTCCCGATCGGAAATCCGTAAAGGAACATCTGCCGAACTCGATTATGAATGTTATCGACCATCATTCACCTCGTCGTTATTTGTTTACACCGAAACGTCTCGCGAGTTTTGCAAGCCATTGTGACTGAGGATCGCCGTCACATAAAATCCGCGTTTCCTCGCTCTTGTCAGTTAACGTCGCGAGCGTAGTGTAAAAGACCGCGTCTTCAAGGTTGGCGCCCGTGCGCGCGCGCCAGGATTCAATCAAACTTTCGAATGCAGGATCGGGCGACGCGGGAAGCTCAGTTGCGTTGCTGGGACCGAGATTGTTGATCGCCGAGATCACCGCCAGCTTGCGATCCTTGTACGGCATGCGCGCCAGTTCTTCGGGATAGATCGGCCGTCCCAGCCAGTAGTCCTGCTGTCCAAAACCGATCGGAAAAGATATTCGCTCTGACAATTCTTCTACCGGAAGTCCGCCGACAAAACGTACCGGCACGATCGGAGCATTCACCGCGAGCGCCATGTCGATAAATGCCGAGCTCATTTTCTCAACCGCATGACGGCAGGTTAACGAACGTGTTCCTTCGACGTGGACCATCGCGCTCTTTCGTTCGGAGCGCATCTGCGTCGCGATGTCGTTGATGATTTTGGTGAGTGATTCGCGGTCGTCGCGTTCGAAGAAGATGATCAAATCGAGATCTTTGACGCCGGGATGCTCGAAGGTGTGCGCGATCAGCGTGCCCAACCAGCTCGTCTTGTGTTCGGCTTTTGCGAGCGTCACGGCGGGCGTGCCGGAGAGTGCCGATACGGCTACGCCAAACAGCAACGACTCGATCGCGACCTGATGGTTTGCGAGATACAAGCAACTGCGGCCGCGTACCTTGTCGAAGGCTTCGGGATCGGTGATGACCACGTCTCTCACGAAGCGCCCGATTAGTCCGTAGTAGAGATCTTCCATCAGCCACGGGCCGATGCCGATGCGATCGCGCCAGTATTCTCGGATCGGCGTGAGGTCCTGCGCCGGCGAAGCTTCATCTGCAACTACGACTTCGTCGTTTTCGCGCGTGACGCGCAGAGCGTATCGTCGCAAAGGATGCTGTGCTGTTGTGGCGCTGCGCAGATCTGTCGACGGCGTTACATTCGATGGATGGACCAACGCACGCCGCGATATGTGTTCGCGTATTGCTACTTCTTCGACCAGCAGTTTGCGGCGTGTTTGCGGCACCGAGTAGATCGTCGCGATGTTGCCCGGCAGCCAATCGCTTTGCTGGACAGTTGCGGCCGTGAGTCGCGTAGTTGTGCCGTCGAAATGGGAGAGCGCGACATCGGGCACGTACTGGCGGTCGCGTAGAAAAGCGCGCCGCGCGTCCGCCGGTGCGATACCGATGCGTCCCTTTGGCAGCAGCACGCCGACCAGACGAAACGAGATACAGATCTGCTCGCCGGAAAAGAGTTGGATGTCGAACAGTGGAAACCGCTCGTCGTCGGTTCCGGCGAAGCGAACTTCAACGCGCACCTCGCCCGAATCGGGAAGCGGCTTGAACAAGAGCATGTTCTGAATGCGGTGCGGATAGGCGGCCAGGTCGTGGGGAATCTGGCTGGACCACTGCCAAAGCGAGTCGTGCGGAATCGCGTGCGTGGCCGCGTCGAGTAGTCCCTGATGAAGATGACCTCGCGGCACGCTGCCACGGTCGGCTTGAAGAATCGCCGTAGCACCTGTCGCGCCGCGCCGCAATTCAGTGAGATATTGAAACGCTGGTCCATGGAACATCGCGCCCGATGCGTACGGATCGGGCACTGCGGATAGATCTGAAAGGGGCGCAAAGGGTGATGGCTTTTCGGGACGAGGGCCAAAATGAACCACGCCTTTGGCGACCTGTTCGAAACGAGAGAGTGATGGATCGGCCGCATCACGCCACGCCAGCAATGTGACCGTTCGAGTGTCGCCGCTGCCCGATACTTCAGTGCGCAAAGGCACTGGACCACCGTGGAACGGCAGCCAACGGCTAAGCTGCACTTCTTCAATCGCCACGGCCTCGCGTTGTGCGTGTGTAGCCGCAGCCTCGGCAATGCGATCCACCATCGACATCATCGGTAAGACGGGTACAGTCCACGTCGGGCAATGATCGTTGAGCCACGTATCGCGCGCGGGATCCAATGTCTCTATCCCAATCTCAGCCGAAACGATCCGCATGCCGAGTTTTTCAGCATGATAGATCCGCATCCCGTCGACCCAGAGCCACGCCTCAGCGATCACGAATGGCCCGCGCGCATCTTTGCCAACTTCCGTGATCTCCATCTCGACTGTGACCAGACGGTTCGCCGGCACGACCTGGCCTCTGAAGGTCCACTTCACAGGGTTATCCACCATGATCGGTTCAAAGCGCGGCGCGGCGACTTCAGCGCCGAGATCGTTTTCGATCATGTAGAACTGCAACAGTTGGCACATCGCGTCGAGGCCCAACGAGCCGGGTTGCACCGGGTCCTGGAAGAAGTGTGCTTTGAAAAACCAGTCGCTGGGTTTGACGTCCTTTTCGGCGCGCAGATAACCGAGTCCGGCACGGCCGCCTTTGGGCCAGACGCCTACTATGCGATCGATCATCAGGAGCATCGGGCCGGGCAGACGAAGTTCGCCCTTGAAGTAACGGCTCGGTGAGCTTAAGAGATCGATAAAGCGATCAGACGATGCATTAAGACGCGCTCGATCGTCATCGGTTGCTGGAAGCCCGACCTGATTCTCGAACGCTGACGGCGGAAAGATGCCGAAGACGGCTTCCATCTCGAGTATGTGGCGATCGCCGAGATAACAATTCACTTCGAACGACTCGATTGTCATCTCGTGCGTTCGCACGAGTGACACAAGCTTCACCTGTGTTCGCAGTGTGCCTGCTCCTGGGGTCAGCTCGGCGTGAAGCAGGCAGGTCCCATCGAGGTTTCGGAACAGCAGATCGCCTTCGGTCTTGAGCGTGTCGCCGACATATAACGCCAGCCAGCCGCAGGGTTGTAGCGCGGCTTCGAGAAGCACACAGAAAGGTATGGTTGAGTTGCCATTCTGTTCGAAGTACCACGCGGCGTCGGGCAAGTCGTACTCGACCTCGACCGTGCCGCCGGATTTCATTCCGGCCATCTGTGCGTCGATGCGCGTCACGCGCGAGATGAAGTGGTACGGCGGTCCAGGCAGACGCGGCACGATTCGTGGTCCATTCAACGAGGCGTAGTCTGGTCCAAACGCAGCGGACGGACGGCCCCACGCGCACGCGAGCAGCGAGGCGTAACCGAATTTGAATCCGTTTACAGCGGCGGGCGGGTTTGCGTCTTCGTATCCGCGCAGACCGCCGAGTGTGTTGAGCGCTACCGGTTCGCCCGTGAGTTGAATCGCGTGAGGTTGGAGTGACTGCCAGTGATCGAGCGGCCACGCCGGCGCGAGCCGGACGCCAACGCGCTTCGCGTGAAACACTTTGAGACCGTCGACTGTGCACAGCAGATCTGCAAAGACAGTCGGCAATGGGCCTGCGCTTACTTCTGAAACAAAGACCTCGTACGTGAGCTGCTTGCTCGAGGGCGTTACCTGGCCACGACAGCGCATCTCGTAAGCTTCGTCCTGCACCGGTTCGAATGCCCAACCATCGTGATCGATCGTGAAGCCCATCGCGGCGATGTAAAACGCCATCGCTTGCAGACACGCTTCA
>DASUPR010000421.1:0-4480 GCA_036281015.1 Pyrinomonadaceae bacterium | reverse complement strand
TGCCGGCGCCGGTTGAAGTGGGATCCGGGAAGAGCTTCATGATCGCGAGTCCAGCAGGGCTGAGCTGGTTCGTCGGAATCCTGTTGTTCGGGAAGCAGCCGGTAGTGTTGGCGGGCGGGTTGCAAACGCCACCCGGAACATGTGGCAGGGCTCCCGTAAGCGCGCCACTGAAATCACCTGTCTTCTCGGCTGCCGTTGGCACTCTCGCCGTAAGCACAACGCCACGGCGCTCACGACGCCACTCTTCCGACCAGAAGAAGAACACGCGGTTTTTGATGATTGGACCACTGAAGTTGCCGCCGAAGTTGTTGTACTTCAACTTGCCCTTGTCGGCGCCGTCGCGATTGAGGAAAAAGTTGTTCGCGTTCAGCGAATCATGACGGTAGAACTCGAAGAACGAACCGTGGAACTCGTTCGAGCCGCCTTTGGTGATCAGGTTGACCACCGCGCCCTGCGCCTGGCCAAACTCCGCGCTGAAGCTGTTGCGCTCAACGCGAAACTCCTGGATGGCGTCGACTGACGGAAACACGAGCAACGTGCGGTTCGAACCGACGTCCATGTTGTTGACGCCGTCAACCGTCCACAGGTTCGCGTTTGACTGGTTGCCGTTGACTGACATGTCAACGCCGGCGTTAAGGCCAGTACCGCGAGTAGCAAACGCGCCCCCCGCGCCTGCCTGCGTAACCGGCGAAACACCAGGAACCATCAACGCGAGCTGTGCGTAGTTGCGGCCGTTCAACGGCAGCTCGGTCACCTGCTTCTCGGAGATCAGACTGCTGACCTCACCGCTGCGCACTTCAACCGGCGCCGCATCGCTGGTGACTGTCACAGTCTCCGTTACTTGTCCAACCTGGAGATCGAGATTGACGGTCTTGTTCTCGTTGACGTGCAGCTCGACGCCGGTCGCGATCGTTTTCTTGAATCCGGCAGGCGATGTGCTGATGGTGTAGACGCCGGCAGGCAAGCTCGGGACGTTGTAGAAGCCGTCGTCGTTCGCCGTCACTGTACGCGAAGCTCCCGTCTTGTCTTCGGTGATGGTGATTTCAGCTTTTGGCACCGCCGCGCCTTGTGGATCGCGAACGGTGCCAGTGATGTTGCCGGTGGTGCTCGATTGCGCGTGTACGCCGACAAGTAGACCTATGCTAAGCAGGAGTAGCAACGCCTGCAATCCAAACCTTCTCGACATACCGCACCTCCTCAGAACTCTGTGTCTGCGAACGTGAAATTTTTCTTACCGGTACTGCTGTTTGACTACTTAAAAAATCTTCTTATGTTTAGTGCTTTACTTTGTTGTAGAGGCTGGCAAAAGTATTTAATACTTCTGCATGAGCTTGTCAAGATAAATTTCAGTAATACAGGCTTTGTTTTGGCGGCCAACAAACTTTGCCGCTCAAGTGACGGAAACGGAAGCAAATTTACTGGCAAGTACAAGGCTGATCGCACCCATCAGGGTCGGCTCGGGACCGAGGGTCGAAGCGATGATGCGAGTGGAAGGTAAACCGCGACAGATGGTCGTCTCGACCGTGGTTTTGATGTCGTCGGCAATCACCGGCCACGAACGAACGATTGGACCACCGACGATCACGGCCTCCGGCGCGAGGCCACGAATCAGGTTCGCGATGCCGATGCCGAGATAACGCGCCGTCTCTTTCAACGCCGTTCGGGCCGGTCCCTCGCCGCGCAATGCCTGATCGATCAAGTCGCCGAAGGTGATGTCAGCCGTGCCATTCAAACTCTGCGACAGGTTCTTGTAACGCGCGATGGCCGAACGTTCGGACGCAAACGCTTCCCAACATTCACGGCTGCCCGACGCGCACGCGACCGGCGCTCCCTGCCCGATCGTCATGTGACCAAACTCGCCCGCCGCGCCGTTTTCACCACGATAAACCTGTCCGTCGAAGACGATGCCCGTACCAACACCATCTTCGACGAGCACGAGAATAAAATCTCGTACTTCACGAACCTCCGGCCGGCCAAACCAGAGCTCCGCGAGCGCAGCGGCGTTGGCGTCGTTGTCGATCGTCACCGGCAATCCGGTTCCGGCGTTCAAGTCTTTCGCGAGCGGAATGTCGCGCCAGTTGAACGTCGGCACAAACAATTCCGTGCCGTCGGAATTCACCAGGCCGGGAAGACTGACGCCGATTCCTTCGATTGTTCCGTTGTTTCTTCTGAGTAGTTTGTTGACGCGTTCGATGATCAGGCGGGTCGTGATTTCCGCGTCGGGGCTGGTATCGAAACTTTCTTCCTCCATCACGCGGCCAGCCAGGTCGCTGGTGGCGACGATGGTTTTGTTGGTTCCGACGTCAACGCCGATCGCCACGGCGTCGGCAGTGCGCAGCGAGAGCAGGATTGGCGGGCGCCCGCCGGTCGATTCCCCGCTCACCTCTTCAATCAGGCCGTCAACGCGCAAATCCTCGACGATGAGCGAGACAGTGGAACGTTGCAGCGCCGTTTCGTGAGCGATTTCAGCGCGAGAGATCGGGCCACGTTCCCGCACGTAGTTCAAAACGATCTGTCGATTGATATCGCGAATCGTGTTTGAGCGGGCTACGTTTGCCTTCTTAAGATCTATTCGTCGCATCTTGCCAGCCGCAGAGAATAATTCATCTCTCTAAGCCGTGTCACCTTCCGCGTCATTTAATCCATGTCAACTCTGCGTCAACTAAGCTATACTAACCGCCAAAAATCGGGAGGCTGCTATGCATAATGCGAGCAAATACTCATTAGCGATCCCCCTCCTGTTGTTCCTGACCGGCTCCGCCCTCGCACAGCGTGTACCGACAGGCGGACCGCCTGCCGATCGCCGTAACGCCGATCGCGTTCGCCAGCAGGAGATGAGCAATCGCGAGTGGCAGTTGCGAAATTTCGGCAACGAGTCGACTCTGCCGAAAGATCGGCGTCAAGTCGAAGCACTGCTGGCGCAGACGGAAGAAGACTTCAATCGCATTCTGACGCTGCACAACGAATTCGCACGGCTGCTCACAGCCTCGAAACCGATCGAGTACAACTTCATCTCCGACGCCAGCGCCGAGATCAAGAAACGCGCGACGCGTCTGCAATCGACACTCAACCTGCAACAGTTGCCGACTGAAACGCCTGTCGTCGAGAAGACGGAGGATCTTGACGACGCGCAGTTGAAGGACGCGCTGTTCCGCATGTGTAAACAGATCAAGAGTTTTGTGACCAACCCGGTGATTGCGGAACCCAACACGGTCGACGCGCAGCAGCTCACGAACGCGCGCCGCGATTTGGAAAGTTTGATTCAGCTAAGCGGGCACATCAAAAAGGAAGCCGGCAAGAAACACAAAACTTCGACGTTGGTCGTTAACTAGGTTTTACGTTTGGTGTTCTGACGAAGACTATTGGTTCAGACGCAATCACACCTTTGCCTTCCTGCACCGTGATGGACTGATTGGGTTTAAGATCCGTGATTTTGTCTTTCTGATTTCCGGGCCAACTGATCTCCAAAGTGAGGGTCGTACCTTCTTCAGGTTTTCCTAAACCAATCGTTAGTGGCAACTCCGATTGCGAACAGTAACTCGAACCCGTTCGCACCATCGCAAACACGGTGCGCCCTTTCGACGTCTTCACTACAACCTTCGCTCCGATCCCGTCGCGATTCGACTTCGCGCCGACAGTTCGCACGCGCAGGAGATCGTTCTGGTTCGCGTTGTCGTTACGCAGCAAACGCGCTGCGCCGTTGTTAGTCGTGATCAGCAGATCGAGATCGCCGTCGTTATCAAAATCCCCATACGCAGCGCCACGTCCGACAATCGCGCGATTCAAAGCGCGGCCGAGTTTGGCGGTCACTTCTTCAAACTTCTTCTTGCCCCTGTTCAGAAACAGATGTGGCGGTTGCGCGTACTTCACCGTCGGCTGTACGACGCTGATGTCGTCGGAAACGTGTCCATTCGCCGCGAAAATGTCGAGCATGCCGTCGAGGTTGTAATCGAAAAAGAAAACCGCGAACGTGAGCGATTGCGCCGACATCTTGCCGATGCCTGAAGCCGGTGCGTCGTCCGTAAACAAACCTGAACCGTCGTTGTGATAGAGCGCAATGCTTTCGTTGGTGAAGTTGCCGATCACGACGCTTTGCCGGCCCGAGCCGTCGTAATCCGCCGCGTCCACGCCCATTCCTGCGCGCGGTGTTCCAGCGTCGCTGAAAGCAACACCCGCGATCACGGCGTTGTCAGTGAACGTGCCGTTGTGGTTGTTGCGATAGAGCTTGTTTGGTTCGGTGTCGTTGGCGACGAAAAGATCCATCCAACCGTCGTCGTCGTAGTCGAGTAAAGCAACTCCCAACGTTTTTCCCGCCGGATCGTTGAGACCGGCGCGTGCCGTGGTGTTTTCAAAACTGCCGTTGCCGCGATTGCGATACAACGTCGCGCTCTGGCCTTTGTACGTTTGTGGCGTGCAGTACGATTTGTTCTTGTTGTCGAGCGAGCAGTAGATGTCCGTCTGTGCGGTCCACTCGACGTAG
>DASUPR010000420.1:0-2075 GCA_036281015.1 Pyrinomonadaceae bacterium | reverse complement strand
CTCAACAACTCTACGAGCACTGTCGTCGGCGTCAGTATCCACAACAGATCATCCGCCGTCGCGGACGAGTAAAACGCCTTGAGCCCGAGAGCGCACAGCAACACCAACAACAACTGCGCGCTCCAAATCACTTTCTGCTTCATACAAACCGGCGCCTTCTGCTAAAGAGGACCAATGTCGTAACGATTACGAGCGCCATCCCAAGAAGGATGATTAACTCCGGTTCGCTGCCGACTTCAGTTCCACCGCCGACAGCCAGCTCGCTGACTCGCAACGGCAGCGGCAACGCCTGGTTCACGTCCTGCGCCGAACCTGTCGGATTCGTGACCACTTCACGCACCGCGATGAACGACGTGTAGCGAGTCAACAGGTTGTACTTCAAACCGAGTTCGGTGATCGCTTTCTGGTTCTCTTCCTGGTCTTTGTAATCGGCGTAGTCAGACAGCTCGGCAATTCGCGAGCGGGCCCACAGGTAACGCAACGCGCCGTTGCCTTCGTCGGGCTGCGTGTTCGCCACGTCAACTCGCGAAGTGAAGACGCCCAGGCTGTTCTTGCCCGTAAGTTCGATCGTTCCGGTTAGTGGTCCACGCCATTTGCCAAACAGAATGATCGGCCGTTGCGCGAAGAGGTCCGGGAATTTCACCGGATTCACGTCGTAGACGTCGAAACCGTTTGCGCGCACCTGAATGT
Source organism: Pyrinomonadaceae bacterium (assembly GCA_036281015.1). Classification (GTDB taxonomy): domain Bacteria; phylum Acidobacteriota; class Blastocatellia; order Pyrinomonadales; family Pyrinomonadaceae; genus PSRF01. The sequence goes on along the minus strand of DASUPR010000420.1, from coordinate 1,385 downwards.
CGGCCAACACCGGCGACTCCACGTACTCGCGAAACTTGTCCGCAACGCCTTCGGCTTCGTTTTCTTCAGTAACGATGAACGGCTCGGCCATGCCGGCCTTCGCCACGCCTTCGATCAAGTAACGATTAACCGAACTGCCGATGCCAAACGCGAACACGTTGCAACGATTCAAATTGCTGCGAATGTGATCGAATACGCCCTGCTCGCCCGCGACGAAACCGTCAGTCAGCAGCAACAGACTGCGCGAGATCCCTTCCTGACGCGGCAAACTCATCGCCTGTTCCATCGCCGCGAGTAGTTCGGTGCCGCCGCTGCCGCGCTGTTGCTCGATCAGCGCGATCGCGCGCCCGATGTTCTGCTGATTCGCCTCGAGTGAATGGGGCGAAAGCACGGTTGAATCGCCGGCAAACAGAATCACGTTGAACAGGTCCGTAGGCCGCAACTTCCCGATCAGCTCGCGAAGCAACTTCTTAGACGTATTCAGCGGAAAGCCTTCCATCGAACCCGAAACGTCCACGACGAAGATGTACTCGCGCGGCGGAATCGACTCAGCGGCAACACGCTGCGGCGGCTGGGCCATGTAAAGAAAGAAATTTTCATCCGCGCCCTGGAACAGCAGCAGGCCCGACGCGATCTGCTCGCCCGCTAAGCGATAGCGCACGATAAAATCGCGGTTGCCCTGAAACGGATCGGAGTCGTCGAGCTGCAACTGCGCGACGCCATTGCTCTGCCACTGCGGAAAAACTTTGTGCGACGGAGATGACACGTCATAAATCGGCAGGCCGGCTGCGATCCGCGTCGTGATGTGAAGCTGGCTCGCCGGCTTTTCTCCCTGACGCTGATACGGAGTCTCGACAAAGCGATCCGTCTTGTCGTTCTTGTTTCCCGGTGACGCGTAGCGTGGTCCAACAACTGTCGGAAACACGAATTCGTAGACGTTATCAGTCGGGATAAGAAGCTCGGTGTAACGCAGCTCGATCTCGACCTGCTCCTGCGGCATGATGTTGGCCAAACTCATCGAGAAAACATTCGGCCGCTGCTGCTCCAAGAGCGACGCGCTCTTCCCTTCCTCTTTCGCCTGCTCGAATTCTTTCTTCGCCTGTTCGCGCTCTTTAATCCTGGCGACGATGATCTCGTTGCCTAATTGCATGCGCATCGCGTAAACGGCCGCGCGCGTCGAAGCCGGGAAAACATACGACGCGTTGATCGGGCGCACGCCTTCGTTACGATAAATCTGCCGAACCTTGACGTCGGCAATCACACCTGAAACTGAAACATCGACCCGCGTGTCTTTGAGCGGCAGTTGATCCACGCCCGGATCGCCCTGGACCAGGAAGTAGGGAGCAAGCGTTTTGTCCGCCTGCTCGGTCTCCTGCGCTCGAATC
>DASUPR010000419.1:0-7638 GCA_036281015.1 Pyrinomonadaceae bacterium | reverse complement strand
TTTTTATCCGTCTGATCTGTGGCCTGTTTTTCCCAAAGCATTAAGTGTTTCAAGAACGCGTGGTGCGCGGCGAAACTCGCGATCGTGAAACCCGCAAAGCCGTCGCGAAACCCGCCTTTCAAAATAAAACTTCTGATAAACGCCGCCGGGCCGGCCGAAGCGACACTGAAGATCGACGTGCGTCGTCCTTCTTCATACATCTGTTGCGCGGCGAGCGGCGCGTAACGCTCGCCAATCACTCGATGATGATGCGCGGCGTTGGGCGATGTGTAGTGAAGTAAATCTCCGTCAAGTTCGCCGACACGCGCGCCGTTGTTCATCGCGACTGACTCGTGAATGTGACGCTGCTTCCAGCTTCCCTTGGTCCGGTTGAACAAGCGCAACTGGCGATCGGGATACCAGCCGCCGCCGCGAATCCAGCGTTGTTGATAAAACGTGCGTCGTGCGATGAGAAAGCCGTCAGGTGTTTCTTTCTCGCGCCGCTGCTTAAGTGACTCGATCGACTTTCGCAGTTCGTCTGAAACGCGTTCGTCGGCGTCGAGACTGAATATCCAATCGTGCTGCGCCAGCCGCACTGCCAACTGCTTCTGCGCGCCGAACCCCGGCCACGGGTTCACGATCACGCGCGCGCCACACGCCTCAGCAATCTCACGCGTTCGATCGGTCGATTCGGAATCGACGACGACGATCTCGTCAGCCCACGCGACCGACTCGCAAGCGGCTTTGATATTTGGTTCTTCGTTGAAGGTGATGATGGTGGCGCTGATCTTCATCCTGCTAGCCACAAAGAAGCACAAAACGCACAAAAAGCGCAACGATCTTATGATCGCGCGCTTCTTGTGGCTGCTTTCCTGTGACCGCCGGCTTACGGTTCGGCGGGTGTTTCGACGATGACGTTATTGGCCCGCAGCGTGGTTGAAGTCGCACGCTGAAGGTCCGCGATCGCCTTGTTGTAGTCAGTCTCCGCGCGGAGCTCGGATGCACGCGCGTTGGCGAGTGCGTTTTCACGTTGGAACAGAAGGAACGTCGTCGACCTTCCCACCTGGTACAGACGCTGTTCGCCTTCGAGCTGCAATTCCGCGTTCACACGGGCTTCACGAGCCGAAAGCACTCGCTGCCGGGCCGATTCAACTGCCTGCGCGGAATTGCGCACGTCGGCCTCGATGACTTGCTCTTGCGAACGCGTCAAAGCAGCCGTTTGCTCCTTCTGAATTCTCGCGCCCGCGAGGTTCGCTTCCGCGGTCTTGTTCTTGAACGGCAACGAGATCGCCACGCCGACCGTGACGTTTCGCGTGTCGCCGCCGAGCAAGTTGCGCAGAGTTCGCGGGTAACCACCGATCAGCGTTTCGTTCGGTCCACCTGGCGCAGGGACGAGAGGCGCCACCGACAACGGCAGACCCTGTGCAGTTTGGATAGCTCTAATCTCCCGCAAGAGGAACGCGTTGGGGTTCGTTAGCGGGTTACCGTCGATGATTGGTACCAGTGTTCCGTCCGGCAACCTGCCGGACACATCGGTACCTGCGAGACCCGTCAGGGCGACCGTGCCTACAAGATCGATCTGCGGCCGCGTTTGATTCTTGAAGAAGGAGATGTCGATATCGCTGATTTCGTTTTGCAAACGTAAACGCCGCAACTCCGGCCGATTATCGCGCGCTGCTTTCAACGCGTCCGTGAGATTCACGGGCGTAGTTTCAAACTTCGGCGAGTCAGTCGGCGTGAGCTGAGCTGACCACTCGGGCGTGTTCGGTTCTTTGAAGATCAAAATCTTGAGAGCGTTCTCGGCGATCGCTACGTTCTGCACTGCCGTGAGCAACGCCGTCTCGCGATTTGCGAGCTCCGTCAGCACTTCGGCTCTTTCGAGCGGCGCTCTGGCGCCCGCTGCGATTTGTGCTTCGATGTTGCGCAGGCTTTCGCGAGAGAGATTCAGGTTTGACAACTGGTTCTGCTGGTCTCGCAGCGCGAAGACCAGTTCCCAATAGGCCTGCTGGACGCGCGTGATCACGTCGACCGTTCGCTGGCGGAAATCTGCGTCCGACTGGTCCAAACGCTTGCGCTGAATGCGAATCTGCCGGCGGTTGTTGTCGATCGAACGATCCCGCAGCAGCGGTTGCGTAAACGACAACGACAAGTTCGACGAGTAGAACGGGTTCAGCAAGCTGAAACTGTTGCTGGTGTTTGTGTACTGGTTGTCGAACTGGAGGAAGTAGTTACCACCGCCGCGGCCAAACTGCTTCACCACGCCTGGATTCCAACTGTATGTAGTAGTGCTGGTCGTACCCGTTTGGGCGCCGCCACCGAGTGAGCTCTGTTGCGGCGAGATACGCTTGTCGTATTGCGGCGTGATCGAGAACACCGGATCGAAAACACCTTCAAGCGATCGCAACTGCGTCTCCGCAAAGCGGACGTCGTCACGCGCGACCTCGATCTCGTTATTGTTTTCCAGCGCGCGCTTGATCGCATCGTTCAGAGACAGCGGCACCGACTCGCTGCCGACGCCTAAACGAGTCAAGCTCGGCACTGGCGGCAACGGACGCGGCTGAAATTGCGGGATGTTTGGCTCGCGAATTGGTTCCTGTGTGGCGCCCGGTTGCTGTGTGCTGCCACCCGGCACCGTGCCCGCCGGCTGTTGTGGAACCGGAGTGGCTCCCGGCACCGGAGTAGTTCCGGGTGCTGTCGTCGGACTCTGCCGAGTGGTACCCGGAGGCGCGGTCGGGTCTTGCGGTACGGGATTACCGGGAATTGGTGTCGTACCCGGCGGCCGCGTTGGATCGCCCTGCGGCGGAGTGGGTCGCGGTGTTGACTGCGGCACTTGCGCGAATGCGGCAGTCGTTCCCACGAAGACCACGCTTGCGAGAACCAAAGTTCTAACTAAGGTATAAGACAATCGAGTAAACATCAGACGAAAGAGCTCCTTCAAGTGTGATTGCATCCAGTTCCCGCTGCTTGGTGAAGGGGAAAGTCCGCAGACATTCTGGCAAACCCATTCTGGCAAACGCATCCTGGCAAATAAAGGTCCGCCGCAGCAAGCATTTACTACGTTACCAGTAGCAGGGCAGTTTCAGGAAATACGCCCGCAATTCGCAGTCATTAACACCTCGCTTGACACTACCAACGGCGAAAGGCGAGACTTGTGTCCCACAATCGCAACAGATCTAATCCCAAAAACGGCACAACCCATGACGTGTGTGCCCCGAACGGCAGGAGGATTTTTAGAATGGGAGTGAAGGTTGGTATTAACGGATTCGGACGCATTGGCCGAAACATTTTTCGCACGGCCCTCGGCGATCCGGACATAGATTTTGTAGCTGTAAATGATCTTACGGACACGCGCACGCTCGCTCACTTGCTGAAGTACGACTCGGTGCTCGGCAACCTGGACCAGGAAGTCACGACGACTGAAAACGGAATCAAGGTAGACAACGAAGAGTTTCGTGTTTTCTCGCAACGAGATCCTGCTGCTATCGATTGGGAATCTGTTGGCGCTGAAATAGTGGTTGAGTCCACCGGCATCTTCACCAAAGCAGAGGACGCGCGGAAACATATGCGTGGTTCGGTGAAGAAAGTCATCATTTCGGCGCCGGCCAAGAATGAAGACATTACGATCGTGCTCGGTGTTAATGAGGAGAAATACGATCCGGCCGCGCATCACGTGATTTCGAATGCGTCGTGTACGACGAACTGTCTCGCGCCGGTCGCGAAAGTCGTGCATGAGAAGTTTGGCATTCGTTCCGCGCAGATGACGACGATTCACTCGTACACTAACGACCAGCAGCTGCTTGATTTACCTCATAAGGACCTGCGGCGTGCGCGTGCGGCGGCGTTGTCGATGATTCCGACGTCGACGGGCGCGGCGAAAGCGGTGGCGCTTGTGTTGCCGGAGTTGAAAGGAAAGTTTGACGGCATCTCAGTGCGCGTGCCGACGCCGAACGTTTCGCTGGTTGACGTGGTGATGGACCTGGAGACGGAGACGACGGCGGAAGACGTGAATCGTGCCTTCAAGGACGCGGCGAATGAAGAGTTGCGCGGCATTCTGGCGTTCTCCGAAGAGCCGTTGGTTTCGACGGACTACAAACGCAACCCGAACTCGTCGATCGTCGATGCGGAGTACACGAAAGTGATTGGCGGCAAGATGTTGAAGGTGCTTTCGTGGTACGACAACGAGTGGGGCTACTCGTGCCGCGTGCGAGATTTGATCAAGTACATTGCGGGGAAGGGTCTGTGAAGCTGTCGATCAAAGACCTTCCGCTTAAGGACCAGCGCGTTTTTATCCGTGTCGACTTCAACGTTCCGATCAAGGATGGGAAGGTTGACGACGACACGCGCATCCGGGCGTCGTTGCCGACGATTAAGTACGCGATCGAGCAGGGCGCGCGTGTGATTCTCGCTTCTCACCTGGGCCGTCCGAAAGGACAACGTGTAGACAAGTACAGCTTGCGGCCGGTGGCGCAACATCTTTCGGAGTTGTTGGGGAAGCCGGTCGCGTTTGCTGAAGACTGTGTTGGAGAGGCGGCTACTGGTGTCGTCAATGCTTTAGCTAATGGTGACGTGGCGCTGCTCGAGAACCTTCGCTTCCATCCCGAGGAAGAGAAGAACGACGACGCTTTTGCAAAACAGTTGGCAGCGCTGTGCGATGTTTACGTGAACGACGCTTTCGGCGCTGCGCATCGCGCGCACGCATCGACTGACGGTATCACCCATCATGTGTCGAAAGCTGCGGCCGGGTTGTTGATGGAGAAGGAGCTCGAGTATCTCGGGCGAGTGCTTACCGAGCCGGAGCATCCGTTTGTGGCGATACTTGGCGGCGCGAAGGTGTCGGACAAGATTCCGGTTATCAATGCGTTGATCGATCGCGGCGTGGATAAGCTTTTGATTGGCGGCGCGATGGCTTACACGTTTTTGAAGGCGGAAGGTTTTACGGTTGGGAAGTCGTTGGTTGAAGACGCGATGCTCGACACCGCGCGGGAGGTCAGGCAGCGTGCGGAAGAGAAGGGAATTGAGTTTCTGCTGCCGACGGACCATCAGGTAGTTGATAGTTACGAGCCCGTTAAGGGAGAGAAGATCGTTTCGAAGACGATACCGATCGAGTTTACGAACCTTGGCCTCGCGGGAATGGACATCGGCGTTGAGACGGTCGCGCATTTCTCGGCCGCGCTTCAGGACGCGCGAATGATCATCTGGAATGGTCCAATGGGCGTGTTTGAAGAGCCGCCGTTCGATCAGGGCACGATCGGGATCGCGAAGGCTGTTGCGGAAGCAGCGGACCGCGGCGCGACAGTGATTGTTGGCGGCGGCGATTCTGTGTCTGCCGTGACGCGTGCCGGCGTTGCCGATCGCATCACGCACATTTCAACCGGCGGCGGCGCGACGCTGGAGTTCCTGTCGGGTGAAGCATTGCCGGGCGTCGAGGCGTTATCTGATAAATAGGTTTTGAAAATCGGTTTTTAATCCCTATGCGCAAACCTGTAATCGCCGGAAACTGGAAAATGTACAAAACGCTCAGCGAGTCGGTTGACACCGCGCTGGCGTTGAAACCGCTGGTCGCAAACGCGAACCACTGCGAAGTGGTCATCGCGCCGGTTTTCACCGCGCTAAAAACCGTTTGCGATCGCCTCGAAGGCTCGAACGTAAAAGTCTCAGCACAGGACTGTTCGACGGAAAAAGAAGAAGGCGCGCATACGGGTGAGGTCGCGGCGTTTATGCTGCGCGACGTCGGCGCCAGGTATGTAATCGTTGGCCATTCGGAGCGGCGCCAGTTCTACTCCGAGACGGACGAGCAGGTGAATCGCAAGGTTCAGGCGGGACTTGCGGCGGGGCTGACGGTCATCATGTGCGTGGGCGAAACGCTCGCACAGCGCGAGGAGGGGAACGCGCAAAATGTCGTGTCAACGCAGTTAGTTGGCGGCCTTAACGGGTTGACAGCCTCAGATCTCGACCGTATCATCGTCGCCTACGAGCCCGTTTGGGCCATCGGCACGGGACGCACAGCGACGCCGGAGCAAGCGCAGGAAATGCACGCGTTTATCCGGCGCGTTTTCGCGGATAGGCACTCTTCAGACGCGGCAAACGCGTTGCGGATCCTCTACGGCGGTTCAGTGAAGCCCGATAACATTCAGGGTTTGATGGCGCAAGCGGATATCGATGGCGCGTTGGTGGGTGGCGCGAGTTTGAAAGCGGATAGTTTCGCGCAGATTGTTAACTATCGGGTTTAGATCCCTTTTGAATGATCTGGCGCTTGCGAGCGTTACCGAGTATCTCGTTACTTAGGTCTATGGATCGTTACGGAGTGTTTTTGACTTGTTAACTTATATTCTTTACGGACTATTTGTTCTCGCGTGCGTCATCCTGATTGTGGTGATCCTGCTGCAACCGGGCAAAGCCGACGCGGGCGCGTTGTTCTCCAACACGCTCTCGAGCACAGCCTTCGGCCCGCGCGGCACGGCGAGCCTGTTGGCGAAGATCACGATCGGCGCGGCGGCAGCGTTTATGTTGATTGCGTTGATGCTTAATCTGCCGATCTTCAGTGGTTCGCGCTCGGTGTTGTCGAACGCACCTGCGAGCGCCCCCGCTGCGAGCCCGAGTCCGACGCCGGCGCAGCAGTCTGCACCAGCGCAATCTGCGCCTGCCCAAGAATCCGCGCCTGCGACATCACCGGCAGCGCCTGCAGCATCACCGGCGGGCAGTCAGTAGTTTGACGCGCTTCGTCGCGGTCGACGCGTTCGGTCGTGCTCTTGATGTTTGCGCTCGTTAGTTGACCTGCGCCGCTCTCATCGAGCCGTGCTCGTTCGTTGAAATCATTCCGGCTATAATGGCCGCAGCCTTCTAAACTCACTTCATGCCGAAGTGGCGGAACTGGCAGACGCGCACGTTTGAGGGGCGTGTGAGGCAACTCGTGGGGGTTCGAGTCCCCCCTTCGGCACCAAGTCCTTTATTGTCAATAGGTTAGCAACCCTCCTCTCATACCCTACATTAACGTTTGGTTTGTGTCAATAAATTATTATTCCAAATGCCGACTGTCGGACTCGAACGGAGATAAAAATGCTCTTAGAGCATTCAAGCAACCATGGAGAAAAAGACCAACCAGTTACATGCGTACAGGCATGAAGCTGTGCAACCCAGAACTGAGGGATGCGATTCTGAACGTACGCTGGCATCGGAACCCGTGAACCAAGCGATCGTGGGTTGGACAAATGCCCCGACGCACATAAAGTCGAGGAAATATCCATCGCGACGTCGCGAGCCGCCTTCAAAAATTCAACAGCCATTGAGAACCCTCATTAAGAATTAATGAGGCATAGTTTCATCACAAACACCTCCTGCCGAGCAAAGCCATCCCTAAGCAATAAAGCAAGACGAGATAATAGAGTCTTTTTAGAGAGATTGCGTCGCGTAGATAACACATCGTCTGATTGGCGACACTAAACGAAGATGCTAAACTCCGCCCTATGGCGCCTTGCGTCGTATCTTTGTAGATTCAACAGGTTCGGAGTTTACGTTGCCTTTACCCCGGCATTCATTCCAGCATGCGACTTTGAGTATGAGGCAACTTCCCCTCAGTATGAACCCGGCAGATCCTCCTCCGTTTTTCCATCTTGACGAATTCGCGTTCCAGGAAATGTGTCGTGACATTTTGGAGAGGGA
>DASUPR010000418.1:0-10290 GCA_036281015.1 Pyrinomonadaceae bacterium | reverse complement strand
CGGTGACTGCCGAAAGAACATTGATAAAGTAGTCGGCCATACGCGCGATCGTTGCGGCCGCAAATAAATCCGCGTCGTACGTCAGGCGGCAATCAAGTTCGCCGGTGTTTGTTTCAGACACTTCGAGCGCCAGATCGAAACGCGCGGCTGGGTTCTCAGGTTCCAGTACAGCTAGTTGTAAATCGGCAAGCGCGAGCTCGTGAGTTGGAGTGTTCTGTAGCGCGAAGAGCACCTGAAACAGCGGTGCGTGATTTGAGTCGCGGTCCGGGTGCAACTCCTCCACGATACGCTCGAACGGAACTTCCTGATGCGCGTAGGCGTCGAGGCATACTTCTCGTACTCGTTTGAGTAGTGTGATGAAGCTCTGCTCGCGGCTGATCTCTGTTCGCAGCACCACCGTGTTCACGAAGAACCCGATCAGTCGTTCCAACTCGCGGCTGCTTCGTCCTGCCACTGGTGTCCCCACCAGAATGTCTGACGCGCCACTCATGCGCATGAGCAACACCTTCCACGCCGCCAGAAGGGTCATGAACAACGTAGCTCCTTCACGCCGTCCCAACTCGCGCAACGCGGTCGTCAGTTCGCGGCTGACACGCACCGTCTCCAGTGCGCCACGGTGGCGGCCTTTCGTCGTGCGCACCTGTGCGAGCGGCAATTGCAGCACCGGCAGATCGCCGCGCAACTGCTCGCGCCAGTAGGCCAACTGCGTTTCCAATCGGTCGCCCTGCAACCACTCGCGCTGCCAGAGAGCGTAATCGGCGTAAGTAACTTCAAACTCCGGTAGCGGAGACTCTTGCCCATCGCGATAAGCCGCGTAAAGTTCTCCTAACTCCTGGATCAACAGCGTCACCGACCAGCCATCGGCCACGATGTGGTGCAAGGTCACGAGCAACAAGTGACACTCATCCGCCAAACGCACGAGCGTTGCTCGCAACAATGGACCACGCGTCAGGTCAAACGGCTTTGCCGCTTCTTCCCGGGCCAACGTCCGCGCTCTTGTTTCACCATCTGAGAACTGCGAGAGATCTATAAAGGACAGCGCCGTGTGTACCGGTGGGCCAATGATCTGCCGCGGCTCTCCGTCAACGATCGCGAACGTCGTGCGCAGAGCTTCATGCCGCCGAACTATCTCTTCGAAACTCCGCTCCAACGCGGCCACGTCGAGTGGCCCATCCATGCGCAGCGCCGACGGCAGGTTGTAAGCGCCACTCCCCGGCTCTAATTTGTCGAGAATCCACAGCCGTTGCTGCGCGAATGAAAGCGGCGCGATTGCGCCCTGCGCCAACCGGCGAACGGGCGGCAGCGGCTCGCTTCCGCCATGCATTTCCGCTTCGATAACCTGGGCCAACCGCCGTGGGCTTGGATGCTCGAACAACAGCCGCAGAGGGAGATCAACGCGAAACGCCTCTCGCACGCGAGACATCAATTGTGTTGCCAGCAACGAATGGCCACCCAACTCAAAAAAATCATCCTCGGCCCCGACTCTTTCCCTTCCAAGCACCTGCTCCCAGATTCCACACAGCACTTCCTCGACCGCGGTACGCGGAACCTGGTAGTTGCCTTCAGGCTCGATCTTGTCCGGCGGAGGCAACGCGCGCCGATCCACTTTCCCGTTCGGCAGCAGCGGCAACTGGTCCATGCGCACAAACACCGCCGGCACCATGTATTCGGGAAGATGCTCTCGCAGCAGCCGTTTCAGATCACTAATGAAAGCTGTTGAAGTAGCAGTCGCAACTACGTATGCAATCAACATCTTTCGCCCGTCATCGCGATCCCAATCCGTTACCACTGCCTGCCGCACGTCGCGGTGAAGCTTCAACGTCGCTTCGATCTCGGCCACCTCAACACGGAACCCGCGCACCTTCACCTGCCGATCGCTGCGTCCAACGTACTCCAGACGCTCTTGCGCAAAGCGCCGCACGAGGTCGCCGGTTCTGTAGAGACGCTTTCCGGGTTCGTTGCTGAAAGGATTCGGGATGAAGCGTTCCGCTGTTTGATCCGGACTGTTGAAGTAACCGCGCGCCAAACCTTCGCCGCCGATGTAAAGCTCTCCAACAACGCCCGGTGGCGCCGGACGATAGCGTTCGTCGAGCACGTAAACCTGGACGTTTGCAATTGGACCACCAATCGGCGGCAACCTGGGCCACTCGCCCGCTTTTCCTTCGAGCCGCCACATGGTGGCGAGATGCGTTTCCGTCGGCCCGTAGTGATTGTCCAAACGACAGCCGTCGAGTTTCGCAACCAGCCGCTCGATCGGCGGCGTGGTCTTCAACTGTTCGCCTGCGGTGATCACCTCGCGCAGGTCGCCTGGTACGATTTCTTCCGCTTCACTGGCCTCGGCGAGATGCTGCAAAGCAACGAACGGCAGAAACAATCTCTCGACACGCTGCTCTGATACCACGCGCAACAAAGCCCCTGCGTCGCGGCGCGTTTCCTCGTCGACCAGTACGAGCGTTGCGCCCGCGCACCACGTGGAGAACATCTCCTGGACTGAAACGTCGAAGTTCAGTGAAGCAAATTGAAGTGTTCGTGCGGTAGCGCTGCTGCTGCGCAATTGAAACGCGACGAGATTACAGACGGCGCGATGAGACATCATCACGGCTTTCGGCCGGCCTGTAGATCCGGACGTGTAGATGACGTAGGCGAGATTCTCAGCGGTCGCGTGGCTTTTGGGGTTAGCGTCGCTTTCCCTAGCGATGATCTCCGCGTCAGTATCAAGACAGATCACCCGCGTGCACTGCTCCGGCAAACGTTCGAGCAGATCTTGTTCGGTCAACACCGCGCACGCGCGCGCGTTTTCGAGCATGAACGAAAGACGTTCGTACGGGTATTCAGGATCGAGTGGCAGGTATGCAGCGCCTGCCTTTAACACTGCGAGCACCGCGATCGCCATCCGTGTCGAACGTCCCGTTGCGATAGCGACGACAGATTCCGGTCCGACACCGTGACGTTTGAGAAAATTCGCCAGCCGATTCGCCGCGTGGTCCAACTCGCGATAGGTCAGTTGCTCTGCGCCGCAGATCAACGCAACTTCATCCGGCGTCTTCGCGGCCCGTTCATTGAAGAGATCGTGGATACAACTCGTTTGCGAAAAATCCGCAGCCGTTTGGTTCCACTCAACGACGAGTTGCTGTTCCTCTTCCGTGTTGAGTAACGGCAACTCTGAAATGCGGCACTCCGGATGTTGCACGATGCTGCGGAGCAAGGTTTCAAAATGCCCGAGCATTCGCGTGATCGTGGTCTCTTCGAACAGGTCCGTGCTGTACTCAAAAACTCCGCCTAACTTTCCGTCAGACTCCTCGAGCGACAACATCAGATCGAACTTCGCAGTGCCCGTGCCGACATCCAGTTGCTCGATCTTCAGTCCTGGAAACTCCGGCGTGCTCTGCGGCACGTTTTGAAATACAAACAGCACGTTGAAAAACGGTGTGCGTCCCACGTCGCGTGCGGGTTGGAATCGCTCCACGAGCATCTCGAACGGTACGTCCTGATGTGCGTATGCTGCCAGCGCGACTTCGCGTACGCGCGCAAGGAGTTCGCGAAACGCCGGACCACCGGACAGGTCCGTGCGCATCACGAGTGTGTTGACGAAGAAACCGATCAGGCCTTCGATCTCGCGCCGGCGCCGGTTCGCCAAAGGAACGCCAACCGCGACGTCAGTTTGTTCTGTGTAGCGTGAGAGCAGAGTTTGAAACGCGGCGAGCAGGGTCATGAACAACGTTGCGCCTTCTACTCGACTCAGCGCCTTCAAACTCTTCGTCAGTTCTTCGTCGAACTCCACCGGAATAAAAGCACCATGCCGGCTGCGCGCTTTCGGCCGCGGATGGTCCAACGGTAATTCGAGCACGGGAGACAGTCCTTCGAGCTGCGTGGACCAGTAATCAAACTGCGCGTTGAGTGTTTCTCCCTGCAGCCACTCGCGTTGCCAGACGGCATAGTCCGCGTATTGCACAGGAAGCTCAGCTAGCGGCGCGGTCTCTTGGCCGGTGAAAGTGGCGTAGAGCGTTGTGGCTTCACGCGCGAGGACGCCGGCGGACCAGCCGTCGCTGATGATGTGGTGCATCGTGAACAACAGCAGGTGCTCGTCTTCACGCAACCGCAACAACGCTGCGCGCAGCAGTGGTCCATGCGCCAAGTCAAACGGGCGTTGTGCTTCAGCGGCGATCAGCCGTTGCGCCTCACGTTCGCGATCTGCTTCATCAAGTTCCGACAAATCGGTTAACTGAATTACCACCGGGTACGGGGCTGAAATGATCTGCACCGGCTCGCCATCGACAACATCGAACGTGGTTCGCAACGTTTCGTGCCGTCGGACGATTTCATTCAGGGCTCGTTCGAGCGCCGTAACGTCGAGGTGACCCGTCAAACGCAGCGCGCCCGGTGTGTTGTACAGAGGATTCGCCGGTTCTAACTGATCGAGGAACCAGAGTCTTCGCTGAGCGAACGAAAGCGGCAAAGGCCGTTCGCGCGAAACGGCTTGCAGCGGGGGTTCAGTGTGTTCGGCGCCGGTTTTTAAATGACGTTCTATGAACGTTGCCAGTTCCGAAAGGACAGGTGTTTGGAAGAGCCGCGTGAGCGGTAACTCCACCCTCAAAGCTTCTTTCACACGCGAGACGACTTGCGTCGCGAGCAGCGAATGCCCGCCAAGTTCGAAGAAGTGATCGTCTGCGCCGACCGGATCTCGATCAAGCACTTCTTCCCAAATCCCGCACAGCGTTTCCTCCACCGGAGTGCGCGGAGGCCGATACTCGGCGTGCTGAGTTCGCTCAAAATTGTCAGGCGCCGGCAGTGCGCGGCGATCGACCTTTCCGCTCGGTAGCAGCGGCAACTGGTCCATTCGCACGAACACGCTCGGGACCATGTGGCCCGGCAGCCGCTCCTTTAAATAACTGCGAAGCTCGCGCGCGAGGTCCTCACGTTCACTCGCGGCTACGACATACGCCACCAGCCGCCGCTCGCCCGATGAATCCTCACGTCCTGCGACCGCAGCCGCGCTCACGTCCGGATGACCGCACAACACCGCCTCAACCTCACCTAGCTCGACGCGCGAACCAAGCACCTTTAACTGTCCATCGATACGGCCGAGAAACTCGAGTTCGCCTCCCGGAAGGCGACGCACAAGGTCGCCCGTGCGGTACATGCGTTTTCCGGATTCGGTCCTGAATGGATTCGGCACGAATCGCTCTGCCGTCAGATCCGCGCGCCCTTCGTAGCCGCGCGCCAGTCCCGCGCCGTCGAGGTACAACTCTCCGACGACGCCTAGCGGCGCCGGGTTTAGCCGCTGGTCCAACACGTACGCGCCGGCGTTTGCAACCGGCTTGCCGATCGGGATCGTTGCGGCGGTGGTCCAACGTTCGGCTTTCCAGTATGTGGCGTCGATCGTCGTTTCTGCTGGTCCGTATAGATTAAATAAAATCGTCCCGAGTAGTTGTTCGAAACATTGCGCGGCCAGTTCTTTGGGTAACGCCTCACCGCCGCAGAACACCAGCCTCAGATCTGTGCACGAGCTAAAGCCGGGTTCGTTAACCAGCATCCGCAAGAGCGTCGGCACTACCTGCACCACCGTCACGCGATGTTCGGCCATTGTGCGCGCCAGGTAGCCGCTGTCCTGGTGTCCGCCGGGACGCGCCATTACCAGCTTCGCGCCAACCATCAGTGGCATGTAGAACTCCCACACTGAGGCGTCGAAGCCGATCGGCGTCTTTTGCAGAAACACGTCCGCTTCGTTGTAGGCAAACGCGTCGCGCATCCAGCGCATGTGGTTGCAGAGCGCACCGTGTGTGACCATCACGCCTTTCGGCCGTCCTGATGAGCCGGAGGTGTAGATCACGTACGCGACGTTTGCGGGATCCACGCGTGTGAAAGGCTTGCGGGAGAGATCCTTTTTGTCTTCCAAAATCCCCTGAGCCAACTTCTCGTGTGTAAGAACCACGGCTGCGTGCGAATCTTCGAGCAGCAAGCGCTGACGGTCGGGCGGATAAGCAGGGTCGAGCGGGACGCAAGCTCCTCCGGCCTTTAGAACTCCAAGCAAGGCGACAACGAGATTCGGGCTACGTTCGAACAAGACGCCGGCCCGGAATTCCGGAGGCAGACCGAGACTTTGCAGGTAATGCGCGACCTGGTTGGCGCGCTGGTTCAGTTCGGTGTAAGTCAGGCTGCCTTCTTCCGACACGACCGCGAGCGCATCAGGTGTGCGTGTTACCTGCTCTTCGAACAGTTCGTGAAGAAGGGTCTCTTGCGGGTAGGCAACGTGAGTGGTGTTGTGCTCGGTGAGTAGCGCGCGCTGCTCCGTCTCTGTTAATAGCGGCAGTTCGTGAATTTCGCGTGCGGGATTGGCGACGATGCTTGAGAGTAGTGTCTGGTAGTGCGCGGCCATGCGCTTGATCGTGGCCGCGTCGAAGACGTTTGTATCGTACTGCCAGACGCACGCGAGTTCGTCTGCGTCTTCGGTTATCTCGAGAGCGAGATCGAATTTCGCCGTGTCGCTGGTGTTGTCTTCAACGCGGAGGCGGATACCGGGCAGATCGACTTGTGGTAACGGCGCGTTCTGGAGAGAAAAGAGCACTTGAAACAGGGGCGGGTGATTTAAATCGCGATCGGGCTGCAACTCCTCGACGACGCGCTCAAACGGCACTTCCTGATGCGCGTATGCTTCGAGACATACTTCCCGCACTCGTTTGAGAACTTCTGCAAAACTCTGCTCGCCGGTTAGTTCCGTGCGCAGCACCAGCGTGTTCACAAAGAACCCGATCAGCCCTTCCAACCCGCGGCTGTTGCGGCCTGCCACTGGTGTCCCCACCAGAATGTCTGACGCGCCACTCATGCGCACGAGCAACACCTTCCACGCCGCCAGAAGGGTCATGAACAACGTGGCTCCTTCACGCCGTCCCAACTCGCGCAACTCGGTGGTCAGTTCGCGGCTGGCGCGAACTGTCTCCAGTGCGCCACGGTGGCGACCTTTCGTCGTGCGCACCTGTGCCGGCGGCAATTGCAGCACCGGCAGTTCGCCGCGCAACTGCTCGCGCCAGTAGGCCAACTGCGTTTCCAATCGTTCGCCCTGCAACCACTCGCGCTGCCATAAAGCATAGTCAGCATAAGTAACTTGCAACTCCGTCAGTGGCGACTGTTTGCCGTCACGGTAAGCTGCATAAAGCGCGCCTAACTCCTGGACCAACAGCGTTACCGACCAGCCATCGGCCACGATGTGGTGCAAGGTCACGAGCAATAAGTGACGCTCACCAGACAAACGCACGAGCGTCGCACGCAGCAATGGACCACGCGCCAAGTCAAACGGCTTCGCCGCTTCTTCTTGCGCTAAGCGCCGCGCTCTCGTTTCACTATCAGACGACTGTGACAGATCTATTAGCGGCAAAGACAGAGACAACGACGGCGAGATCACCTGCACCGGACGCCCCAGTTCCGCCCGAAACGTTGTGCGCAAAACTTCATGCCGGCGAACTATCTCATTGAGACTCCGCTCCAGCGCGCCCACATCCAGGTCACCTTCCAACCACACAGCCCCGGGCATGTTGTAAGCCGCGCTGCCCGACTCGAGTTGGTCCAAAAACCACAACCGCTCCTGCGCAAACGAAAGCGGCGCCTCCTCACGTTGCTCACGATGCGTAATAGTCGGCTCAGGAGAGACCTCGCGCAGTCCCTCCTCTTCGAGCAGATACTCGAACAGCTCTAGCTCTTCGGCGGAAACGCCGATCTCATTCGACAACTCACGCATCTTGATTTAACGTTCGCTCTTTAGTCCCCGACAACGCCGAGACATCCGCTACTGCCAAGCCATTCAGCGCCGAAGGCGTTCGCTACTGCCAAGCCATTCAACGCCGAAGGCGTTCGCTAACTTCAGCCCATCAGGGTTGGGAGCGCAGCGATAACCCTGGGTTCAACCACAACAATTCGTTGAACCTGAAAGGGTTCCCCCGCTTGTCAACCCCTTCAGGGTTGATTCTTCCTTTAATTCCGTCCCAGGGTGCTCGCTACGCTCGAACCCTGGGACAACAAAAACATTACCTTCGCAACGCCGAAGGTGTTGGCAAGCTCGCCAACGCTTTCAGCGTTGCATACTTCTTATTTTGTTACCCAGGGTTGTTCCAACCCTGGGCTGAAATTGGCCAACGCCTTCGGCGTTCGTTCAAGCTTGCACGCTACCGGCGACTTACCCGTCGCCCGCCATCAACTTACCCGTCGCCCGCCATCAACTTACTCATCCGCTAACGTTGACTTACTGGTCCGCTACCACCGCCTTTGCTCGCGCGTCTTTTCAATAACTCGTTCTGCAACTCTTCACGCGAAATGCCTTTGACCTTCTGCAATACGCGGGCGCGTTTCTCAAGAGTGCCAGGCTGGTCTTCGTAGGTCTTCAACGTGTGGGCCAACTCTTCGAGATTCGCCGTTTCAAAAAGAACTCGCAGCGGAATGTCGACGCGAAACAGCCGGCGCATCGCCGAGACGCAACGCATCGCCAGCATCGAGTGGCCGCCGAGATCGAGGAAGTTGTCGTGAATCCCTACACGCTCGACGGCGAGAACCTCGCGCCAAATTCCCGCCAGAACTTCCTCCACCGCCGTGCGCGGCGCCGCGTAATTCGATCCCGTTCCGTTGCCCATCGTGCTTGGCGGCGGCAACGCCCGGCGATCCACTTTTCCGCCGGGCGTCAGCGGGAACGTTTCAAGCGCTACGAACACCGACGGGATCATGTGCGCCGGCAAACTGTCCGCGAGATAACGCCGCAACGCCGACGCCTCCGGCAGTTGGACCGCTGGCTCTGGCACGACGTAAGCAACCAGCCGAGCATTGCCATGCGCATCGTCGCGCACGACGACGACACACTCACTCACCGCTTCATGTTGGACCATCGCCGCCTCTACTTCACCCAGCTCAATCCGATACCCGGCCACTTTGACCTGGTGATCGAGACGACCGAGGAACTCGATATTCCCGTCCGGCAAGTGCCGCGCTAAGTCGCCCGTGCGATAGAGCCGTGCGCCGGCCGCGGAGCTGTAAGGATGAGGAACGAAGCGTTCGGCAGTCGCGGAAGGGTTGTTCAAGTAGCCTCGGCCAACACCGGCGCCGCCCACACACAACTCTCCGGCAACACCCTGCGGAATCAGGTTGAAGTACTCGTCGAGAATCAAAAGCTCAACGTTGTCGCTTGGCTTTCCAATGGGCGGCGCGCTTGTCCGCGGCTCCAAATCGCTCAAGCGAAACGCGGAACACGTGTCCGTCGCTTCAGTTGGTCCATACGTGTTCACAATCTCCGCATTGCGATGCATGGACCACTCACGCAAACGCAAAACGTTGATCGGCTCGCCGCCCAGAAAAACGTGTTTCAGTGTCGCGAGCTTCTGAAAGCCCGGCTTCGCGGAGTCGACCAGTGGATAAAAAGCGCTCGGCGTACAGTTGACGAGTGTGATCTCTTTTTCAGAGATCGTCGCAAGAATTTCCGCCGGGTCGTAAAGAGTTGAAGCGGGAAAGTGCAATTGTCCACCCGTCGCGAGGGTCGAGAAGATGTCTTTCTGCGTCAGGTCGAAGCTGAACGACGAGATAATCAAGACTCGCTCGCGTTCGGCTACTGCGAACTCGGAGACGAACCAATCGACGAGGTTGATGAAATTGCCGTGCGTGACTCCCGCGCCTTTGGGACGCCCGGTCGAGCCTGACGTGTAGATGACGTAGATCAGGTTGTCGCCGCAGATGTTCACATCCGGGTCATCCGGCGACTCACACAAGATCTCCTCCCGTTCCGCGTCAACACATAACGTGGGCACATTCCCGGGTCCCAAACGTCCATCGAGTAAACGACTCTCGGTCAACAACACTTGCGCCCCGCAATCCCCGAGCATGAACGCCAACCGGTTATCGGGATATGCCGGATCGAGCGGCACGTAAGCCGCACCGGCTTTCAACACACCAAGCACAGCGACGATCAGCTCGAGCCCAGGCTCGAGACAGATGCAAACGCGCGACTCCGTATCGACGCCGTTGCGCCTCAGGTATCGCGCCAAGCGGTTCGCACGCGTATTCAACTCGCCGTACGACATTTGCTCCGCGCCACACGCCACCGCGATCCGCTCTGGCTCTTCCCGCGCCTGCTCCGCGAAGAGTTCGTGAACGTGCCGCGCCAGCGTGGCGCTCTCATTGCGCGTGTCGTTCCACTCTGATAACAACCGGGTTTGCTCATCCGCAGTGACAATCGACACCTGGCCCAGGCGCTGAGAAGGTTCGCTGGTGAATGCGTCAAGAATGGTCTGAAGATGGCCGAGCATCCGTTGGACCACG
>DASUPR010000417.1:0-11998 GCA_036281015.1 Pyrinomonadaceae bacterium | reverse complement strand
TGCTGGTTGCACTTCACCGGGATCAGGACCTCGGGACGCGCAAAGCTCTTTTCGAGCGGCGCGGCGCCGTTGGCCTGCGTCTGGTTCCATTCCGGGTTCAGTTTGGGTGTCGGGTGAACGTTGTGTTGAGTGGCGTCGCTGTTGGTGATGCTGATCTTCTGGTTGACCTGCACGCCCATTACGTGAGGTGCATAGTGGCAACCGTTCTGATCGAGCTGCGCTGCCGTGGTGGGCGTTGCCCAGGTGTAGTCGCCGACTTTCTTGCCACCCTCGACGGTTCCTTCCTTGATGTAAATGAAGGCGTTGGCAAGTTTGCCGTCCGTCACGATGGTGTCGTCGGTAGATAGGTTCGGATTCTTTTGACCGCAGACCGGATCGGCCGAAGTGTCGATCTTGCGGGGTGCCGGCGGGGTTCCATCATAGCTGATGACCCCGGCGATCGTTCCGGTCGGACCGCTGTACGGGCCGGCGCCAGCGCTATCAGAGTTGGCTGGCCCGTTCGTCGAATTGGTCCCGCCGCCGCCGCAGGCAGCCGCAAGCACGAGCGACAGAGCAATCGATAACACAAGCCAGACTTTTGTCTGCTTATTCATTGAGCAATTCCTCCAAAACTAAGATACTTGCGCATAACTGTAGCACGAAGCTACTGGAACTCTTAATTCACCCCTTCATTCTCGACCGCGGCTAAAGCCCGCCGAGAATGAGACGCGCGGCGCTACGGCCCATCGCGGCCTGTGAAGGCCGGCGTCGATGATGAAAACCCATCCGCTTCCGCTTCGGGCGCGCATGATGATCCGCCGTCGCCGGCGCAGGAGTCGCAGGGCTCGTCGCCAACAATGCCTGCTGCTCAGCCGGACTCAACAGGAACATGTAGCGCACCAGCAACCACGCATGATCGTCGTGATAATTGGTCGCGCTCGCAGGCGGATTCGGCAGGTTCACGACCCAACGCTCCCCTTCCTTGCGGAACAGTCCCGTCGGCATCGCCGTTCCCGGACTGATCTGCGCGGGATCGAGCAGCCAGCGGAACGTCCATTCCGGCTTCAGGCGCTCGCCCGCCAACAGGAAGTTCGGCGCGATCGCCAATGCATCGTGCTGCGGATCACCCGTGATGTGACACTTCAAACACGGCGTTCCCGAGGTAAACATTTGCCGCGCGGTCAGCCGCTCCTGTTCAGTCAATGGCGGCAGCGGTTGCTTGATGTACGGATCGTTCTGACCCGACATCGCCATAAAGAACCGCACCAGAATCTGCAACTCATTCGGCGAGAAGTTGAACGTCGGCATGCGGAACTGTAAATACGGACGCACGCCATTGCGATCGAGACCCGGCTGCGGCGGCAGCTTCGCCGCCTGATTCGGCGCGGGACTCGCACTCGCATTCGCACCCGGCGATGCTGACGGCGACGCCTGCGGACTCGCCAGCGCATTGATCTGCCGTGTCTGTTCCGGCGTCTTTTCACCACTCAACGACGGATCGTGCAAAAACTTCAACAGCCATGCCGGATCGACTCGGGCGCCTTCACTCGTCAAACGCGGCGGCAGCAAATCCTTGCCTTCCGGCGTTTGATAGAACGGCAGATCCTGCACGACGGAACGCTGTCCGACCTCAAGCTGGTGACAACCCTGACAGTTGTACTTCTTGATCACCCACCAGCCGTTTTGAATGTCCTGCCGCCGCTGATCCTGCGGAGTGTAGAAAAGCGTGCTGGGAACGTTTGATCCCTCGGCGCCCACGCTGCCAAGCAGGAACGTCGTCAAAGCAACGCGCCATTCAGGCGTCAGGTAAGGCTGCGGCATGCGCAGCTTATCCTTCGGATCCTTCTCCTTGCCTTCGTCGTAGATCGACGGCTGCATGATCTTGCGCTCGAAGAAGCCCTTGTGGTTGTACCACGGCTTATGAGGCTGATCGGGCCGCAGCTTTAACGGATCGTCTCCGTGTTCCGCGTGGTGCGTCTGAAGAGCGAAGTCGAGTCGCTCGATTGGCGTTGCGCCTTCGACCGTCAACTCCTTGCCGATGCGCTGCTCGTCTTCAAAGCCCTGAATCTCGTGACAACCGGCGCAACCGTATTGCTTGATGAGCAACCGGCCCTTTTCCTTCCGGCTCGCATCGTCCATGAACGACGCGTCGGCATAACTCGGCGGCGACGAAAGCGAGAAGAGATACGTGGCGATGTCGCGCGAATCCTGCTCCGAGAGACGGAAGTTCGGCATCACCGTCATGTTCTGCACCTGCAACTCCGCGCCATCAATCGGGCAGCGGGAGTGCAGTTAAGTGTCGAAAACAAACGGCAAATTTTTCTCCGCATAATCAGCGTGAGTCAGATCGCGCTTGTGTTTCGGACAATATGGCGCGACGCGTTCGCGTGGATTGTGAATCCAGCGAACGATGTAATCGAAGTTTGCTTTCTCGCCGACGCGCTGCAGGTTCGCGGCAAAGTCGCCGCCGACCTTGCTGTCGCCTTCGCCGATTGAGTGACACGCGAGACAGCCGCGCGTTTCGAAGAGTTGTTTGCCGTGATTGGCGTCGCCGCGTTGTTGTTCCGGAAGCTTGATGTTGAAGCTGTCCTGCCAGAGATAAGCCGCGATGGCCTGGAGTTGCTCGGCGCCATCCTTGTCACGCATGTTGGCGTGCCCTTCGACGGGCGCCGCGAAACGCCAGAACGTCGGCATCTTGGTTCCGGGACGAAAAGCCTGCGGGTTTTCCAGCCAGTAAGGCACCCACTCTTTGCGCAGCTTCACGCGGACGTCTTTGAGGTTTGGACCAACCTTCTTCTGGTCCTGCATCAAGTACTTCGTTTGCAGATTTAACTGATCCCTGCGCGCGGCCAGCAAGCTGTTCGTCACACGCAGACTCTCGGCATGGGCCAACAGGCGTTGTGCTTCGTCGTTGTCCTCGACTTCACCCGAACGTTGCGTGTCGGCGCGAATCTGCTTTTCGTTGGCCGTCATCTGATCGTCGAGCTGCCCGATCTGTTGCCGCGCCGAGGCGAGCGCGTCAGTCTCGCGATCGAATCCTTCGTAACGATGACAACCCATACAACCGCGTTCCGCGAAGAGATCGCGCCCGAGGTTCAACGTCTCGGCGCCGTCGGTAACGCGATCGCGCGCGTGACACTGTTGGCATCCGGCCTCGGTGTTCTCTTTTTCGAACATGGGCCAGAGCCAGAAACGATGACGTCCGTGACCTTTGGTTTCGCTGGTGGTCGCTCTACCGTTGCCCCAGTGACAACTCGCGCAGCCAAACTTCTCCGGATTATGGGTCTGAAAAATTTCCTTGGGATGACTTACAAAAGCACGCGCGAGCTTGTCCGGTTCACCGCCGGGTTTATCGGGAGCCAGACTCGCGGGCGTCAGTTCGAGCGGTTGCCTGATGCCGGCGTGACAAACTTCGCAGCGATCGACAATGTCGTACGCGCCGACGCTGATTTGATGGCCCAGGATAGAGTAATCGTATTTGGCCAGCCCGTTTTTAAGACCGTCGATGGCGTTCGGGTCCAACCCGATCAGCTGGTTCTTCAGATAGTCGTCGCGTTTCTTACGGGCGTCAGCAGACGGTTTCGCCAGCTCTGCAATGCTGGCGAGCTTTTTCGCCTTTTCGTCCCGCAGTTGGTCGTAGAGAGCTTCCAGCTCCGCGTACTTAAACTCTTTCTCTTCAACCGCACTACCATCATCATTTGGCACGTCGACCTCAATAGTCTCTTGTCTCTTGGCTTCAGCCTGGCGGCGATAACGTTCTTTGGCTGAGTCCTTTGAGGTCTCGATGTAGTAATTAATGACTGTCAGGCGGCCACGTTGATCTTGAAAAGGCTCGGTGACGGCATTCAGTTTCCTCTGAATGCTTTTCACCTCGGCGTCGATCCGATCGATTTCGGGTTTGGCCTGGGCCTCGGCGGCTTTTACTTCCTCGTCGAGTTGCTGGTATTCCGGACTCTCCTTGATTTCCTTTTCCGACTTACCCGCATTCGCCTTGATGCTGTCGAGATAACGGCCGTAGCGAGCAACGAACTCCTGCTGCATTCCCTTCCAGGGTCGTTGCCCGAACGCTTCGTCATACAGCGCCCAGGCTATCGAGATCGTCATCAGCAGCGCGCTGACGAGCATCCAGCCGCTGGTCGACTTGCTAACGATCGGATCGTTCGCCGGTAACTCCGGTTCTTTTTTGACTAATGATTCGCCCGGTGCTGGAGAATCAGCCACTGTGTTCGTCCCTCCGCCTTTGTCAGATATTGAACCAGGGAGTCACCCACACATACTTGATCGTAAACGCCAGTCGCAGGACCAGTTTCACCGGCAGCGCAAGCAACACACTAACGGCAAAGAACTGGAACGTCAGATACTGCAACAGGCTCGTACGTCGAAGAATCTTCTGCTCGAACTCGTTTTTGGGAAACAGAGCACTGTGAAGCTCGTTGAGACTCAAGCCTCGCGGCAACCGAATCTTCTTGAAGTCCACCGTCATCAACCAGTGGAAAAACAGTGCGCCTAAGATAAAAAAGCCAGTGACGATGATCAGTCCAAAAATGAACTTGAACGGCACGTAGTATGGTTCCTGACCGAGAATTCCAAGACCCAAACTCTTTCCGATCTTGCTTTGGATAATCATGTCGTGCAGGTCGACGTTCTTATCGAACACGACGGCGTTGTGATCCCACGTTTGTCCGGGCCAAAACCAGATCCAGCCCGGACCACGAATAAACGTGCCAATCACGATCAGCACGATCCACTGGAGAAAGCCTGCGCCAAACATCCACAGCGCGAAACGGCGCTGCCGCAGCGTGTAGTAACCGTTACCCAAGGGATTTGAATCGACGTACGGAAAAACCATCAGGCCGACCATGATGATCGACGGCATCACGACGCCCGCGATCCACGGATCGAAGTAGACGAGCATCTCCTGAAGACCGAGGAAGTACCACGGTGCTTTCGAAGGATTCATCGTCAGGTTTGGATTGGCCGGTTCTTCGAGTGGCGCGTTGAGCGTGATCGACCAGATGAAAAGAATCACGGTCACGATCACTGTCGCGAGAAATTCCACACGCACCAGGTACGGCCATACGTGAACCTCACGCGCCCAACCCGGCCGCCACGGCTCGACTTTGCGGTGATGCGTCTTGGCGAGTTTTGGATCTGCTTCGAGCTGTTCGACGAGTTTATCGTTCGCGACCGCCTGTTTGATGCCCAGCCAGGTAAAGAAAGGCACGAGAAACAGCATCGCCACGATCGGCACGTTGTCAGGAGCAGAGGAGATCTTCCAAAGCTGATTCCAGTCTTTGACCATCAACGCCCAGATTCCGGCGAGTACGATCAGCGCTCCCCAAATAGTCCACTTGTTAACGAATCTTTTCATTAACTCTTCTTCTTGGTGACCGCCTTCATTTCTGACTCGAGCATGACTGGCGCGGGACCGGAAATGCCGCCGTCCTTACGAATGCGCCAGAAATGCACCGCCATGAAGATCGACGCGACTAATGGAATACCGATGCAGTGCCAGATATAGGAACGCAGCAGCGCATTGGCATCTACGATTGAGCCCCCGAGCAATCCGAAACGCACGTCGTTATAGGCGGTCATTCCGAGTTGCGGCCCGAATGGACCATCGTGACCGAGCATCGGCGTGGCACGCGCCATGTTCGTTCCTACCGTCACCGCCCAAAAACCGAGCTGATCGTCCGGCAAGAGATAGCCCGTAAACGACAGGAGCAGCGTCAGCACCAACAGCACGACGCCGACGCACCAGTTAAACTCACGCGGTCTCTTGTACGAGCCGGTCAACACTACGCGAAACATGTGCAGCCAGGTCGTGATCACCATCAGGTGCGCGGCCCAGCGATGCATGTTGCGCAGCAGTTTGCCAAACGGTACGTCGTGCTCGAGATAAAGAATGTCTCTAAAGGCGTCGGCCTTTGTCGGGTGGTAGTAAAACATCAACAGCACGCCGGTGAACGTCAGCACGATAAAGAGATAGAACGTGATGCCGCCCATGCCCCACGTAAACGGATAGCGCACGGCGTCGCGATTGATCTTCGCCGGATGAAGGTGCAGAAAGACGTTCGAAAGAATCGCGAGCGAGCGATTGCGCGGGTCGGAGCGATCGTGCGAGACGCGGAAGATCGACTTCCAGAGTTGGGTATTCTGCGGATCTTTGTACTCTTTGGCCTCTTCAACCGCGCGGTCTTTGAGCGCACTGGAGCCCTCTTTGACGCGCTCGAGCATGCTCTTGTTACTGCTCTCTTCGCCGGTGGTAAGTTGCTTAGGTTCTTTGGGATCAGTGTCCATCTGCGTAATTTCGCGGTTTACACCCTGATAAAAGCGCCATCGTCGTCAAACTCGCTTCGTTCACCCTTCGGCCATGTATAAAGAGTGCCGATGTCGACCACGATCTGCCCTTCGGCGTCGAGTTCCACCTTCGCCCGATCCATAGGCCGCGGCGCGGGGCCTTCGAAGTTCACGCCTTCGCTGTCGTAGCCACTGCCATGACACGGACATTTGAACTTGTTTTCGCTGGCTTTCCAGTCTGGCGTGCAGCCGAGATGCGTGCACACCGCGTAAATCACAAACAGGCGATCGGAAGTACGTGTGACCCAGATGCGATACTGCTGCTGCCACTTGGTATCCACACCCAGCGCGTAGTCGTTCGGGGAGCCGATTTTGAAGAGTGGCGACGGCTCGAGGATTGAGCGCGGCAGGAAGAACCGCACGAACATGAGGAAGAACGTGATCAGTGAACCGGCGACTGTGGCCCAGACGATGCGGCGGCGCATCTTGTTCACTGGCGGATCAGACGTCGCATCGACCGTTTCCACCGGCTTGGCGGGTGCAGCCGCTTTCGCGGGCACTGTTACTGTACCTGGTCGGGCGGATATTTGATCGGCTTGACTATCCAAGTCGAAACCTCCGTCACTTCAATTCCTTTGTGGGCGTTGCGAACTTCCGTGGGTACACTGCGACTTTGCCAACAGAGAGCCGAGTATAGAACTCCCCGTCGTACAGGGAGATTACTCTCTGCGCAGAAAAGCAAATTATTTGCTTAAACATGAAGAGCGCCGCGCCTATCAAAAACAATATAATGTGGTCGGCGTGACATTTATACCTGTTTCGCGATTAGCTGGCAAGAATTTTTACGGCAAATTCAGGCGATCAAACCTGACGCCAAGGGAGTTGTTCGTTGACCAAACCTCATGTGATTGTTTATTCGCGACCCGGCTGTCATCTGTGTGATGACGCCAAACTCGCCATCGAAACCGCTGGATGCAGCGATCGTTTCACCCTCGAAGAGGTCAATATCGAATCTGATGAGGAGCTACTCAGAAAATATCAGTACGATATACCCATCGTCTTGATCGACGGTGTGGAGGCGTTTCGGCATCGGGTCGATAAGGATCAGTTTAGAGGATTAGTTCAGGTGAAGTTCCACGGCTAGTTGATCGATTGACTCGAACAATCGGGCGCGTTCGGTTTCCGAGCGCGACTCGCGGTAAGCCATCACCAACTCCTTTAAATTGGCGAACTCTCTGTACAAACCCGCGTTTTCGATCGGCGGCGTGAGGTAGGAGATCAACTCTGCGTAAGAGCGGCGTTTAGCGATCGAGCCTTCGGAAGGATTGTTGACGCTGTAGACGTAGAAGTTCGGCAGCTCGTCTATGAGCCGGTCCGGCCAGCACTCGCCTGAGAGTCCGATCTGTTTGCCAGGCATAAACTCGAGCGAGCCGTGCGTGCCGAAGTGAATCACGCCGTCGGCGTTCAGGACTTTCGACAAGTAAGTATAAAAGGCCATGAAGCCGTGATGCGGTGCGCCGCTGCGCGCCATCATCATGCGCATCGGATCGCCTTCGAAGCCGAACGTCGGTTGCACGCCGATGAAAACATTCCCAAGCCTGAGACCCTCGATCTTTATGTGACTCGGCACGGCGCCCCAATCCCTTTCGACTTCCCTGACGTACGGGCACAGGCGGCGGTATTCATCAGCGCTCAGACGGTAAGCCACGTTTGCTGTCGCGCCGAACTCTTCGGAGTTGCCGCCGAGTAGTTGTTCTCTTAACGCATCCGCGTTTTCAGGAAGCTCGACGCGGTAGCCCTCTTCTCTGAGTCGCTTCAACAAATCCCAAATACTTGGAAAAACGTCGAGGTCCGCCGCGGTGCCGATGTTGCCTTTGCTTGGCGGAAAACAAAACAGCGCGATCGCGAGTTTCACTTGATCGCGCGGCGCGGTCTGCAGGTTGTGCCAGCGTTTCAGACGGCGCGCGAACCGCGTGCAGCGATCTTCGAGTGCGACTGGTTCTTGTCCGCGGCTTGGTATGCCGCCGTAGACGAACGGTTCCGTGGCGCCGTCGATTTCAGGAATCGCGATCTGCATACCGGCCTGAATGGGATTGAGACCAGTGGCTGAGTCGTTCCACGCTTCGATCGTTTGTGTGTCGAGGCTGACGGCTGAGCGATATGGAAGATTTAGTTTGTTGAGAAACTCGGAAGCAGCGGCGCTGTCGTTCATTGCCGGGCCGCCGACGAAACTAAAACCCGTGAGGGATGTGATCTGACTGACGCGAGCGTTGCTTTCATGGATGAAAAAGCGGGATACGGCTTCGCGGTTGTCCATGAGCGTCGCGATAGCGGGAATGACGCTCAGTCCTTCGGCTTCGATCGACTTGATTAAGGTGTCGTAGTGTTTCGTGGTTTTGCTGATGACTTGCGGGCGCATCAACAGCAGGCCGATCGTCGATTGTGGATCGAGCGGTTTCTTGTACCACTTTTGATACGACTCGAATGATTCGAACAGCTTCGAAGCGTCCGGGTGATAGATCGCCACCGACGGTACTTGTTGCGGCGCGTCGAGTTTTACAGCTTTGAGACGAGGGTCGCGAACGTAATGCTTCAGCGAGTAAAGCAGCATCGACTGAATGTTCACCGGCGTGGGTTGGAGGAAGTAACAGAAGAGGTAGAGATAGTGTTTTGCGTCTGTGAGCGCGCCGGTTGTGGGGATAAATTTGAGTACCTGTGGCAGTCGATCCACAATTTTGAGGTACTTTCCGTGGTTGGCCTTCTTATCCCTTCCTCCTTGTTTTCTAAACCAGGCGCCTACGGATTTCAGCCGGCTCACGTCTAACCGGCCCATGCGCGTGTGCCGCATCAACTCGGGCATACAGTTGATCACGATCACAGCGTCGTGTTTTTTGTTTTCGAGTGACTTCACGAGGCGCGACGCATTCTCCCCGTCCATCACGTGAATGACAAAAACAACATTCGCTTGCGCCAGATCGCGTTCAACCTCAACCCATTCACTGTCGCTGAGCGGCGAGCCGAAGTTGTAAGCCGCAACGCGCAGGTTCAAATCGTAAGCGCGATTGATCTCGCGCTCTGCATTCTTAAGCGGCGCCAGCAAACTCGAACCCACATACAAAACGGTGATGTTCATGCGACGCCTTCCAACTGGTCTTCCAGACTACGGCTGATGTCGCGCAGCTTTGCGAGCGCTTCCGTGTCTGCATCCCAATAACCGCGGCCGTTTGCTTCCAACAGTCGCTGCGCGAGCGCGTGTGCAGAGTGCGGGTTCAGGTCGCGCAGGCGTTCGAGCATTGATTCGTCGAACAGAAACGTGTTCGCGACTTCTGTATAAATCCAGTCGTCGACGGCATCCGCCGTCGCGCTCCAGCCAAACGTATTCGAAACGTGGTTCTCGATCTCCGCCACCCCGCGGAAACCGTGTTTGAGCATTCCCTCGTACCACTTCGGATTGAGCGTCTTCGTCCGCGTCTCCAGCCGCACCGTTTCTTCAAGCGAACGAATCTTCACTTCGCGCGACAAGCTATCCGACAAATAAATCGCGGGCCGCGCCTTCGCGCGTTTTTCAACTGCCTTTGACACGCCGCCGAGATACTCGAAGTAGTGGTCCACGTCCGTCAGCCCGATCTCGAACGTGTCGATGTTTTGATAGGTCGCTTCGACGCGCGACAAAGCACGGTCCATCGCCATGCGCGCTTCCCTGCCCTCGATCGCGCGTCCCTGCGAATCGCGTCCGTAGGCGAAACACTTGCGCGTCACAAACAGATCGCCGAGTGTCTCTTCGCGTTCCCACTGCGAATCCATCACCATGAAATTCACGTTAGTGCCGTAATTGCCCGGCGCGTTGGAAAACACGCGCGTAGCGGCTTCGTCTGACGTCGACTTGTCCTGTTCGATCTGTTGGAGCACGTGCTTACGCACGTAATTCAACTCCTGCGGTTCATCGAGTTGGGCCACCAGACGCACCGCTTTGTCGAGCAACTGCACTGTCGGGCTAAACAGGTCGCGAAAGATCCCCGACACCGTCATCACGACATCAATACGCGGCCGCCCCAACTCTTCCAGCGGAATCGGCACCACGCTCGTCGTCCTATTTAAAGCATCGCGCACCGGCCGGACGCCGAGCAGCCAAAACGCCTGCGCGACGCCTTCGCCCTGCGTCTTGATGTTATCCAAACCCCACAACACGAGCGCCATCGCTTCGGGATAGCGTCCATTCTCGTTGCGATAACGATCGAGCAAACTCGTGGCGACGAGCTCGCTGCGGGTGAATGCCGCTGTCGAAGGCACTGAGTACGGATTGATCGCGTGCGTGTTTCGGCCGGTAGGAAGAACGTCGGGGTTCTGAATAATATCCGCGCCCGGTCCCGGCTCAATAAACTCACCCCGCAGCGCCCGAACGAGCGAATCAATTTCCGTATTGGTTTGTAACTTCTGACGGACGTTCTCGAGCAAAGCGAAAACCGGCCTTACTATCTCTTCCGCAAGGCCGTGACTTTGCGCCAGCTCAGTGGCCGCGCTCGCCCCGCCAGAAATAAACTCTCGCACAACATCATCCACGACCTCAGGCGGCAACGCGCGAATACCATGCTCCGGACGATCAAACGACGCGACCATCTTGAACAGATCCGTCTGTTCACCAGCCGACGAAGCCCGGCCAAAGACGTGCAGACCGGTCGGGATCAGCCGCTGCTCCATCTCCAGCAACTGCTCGTACAGCGCAAAAACCCGCGCATCACGATCTGTATCCGGTTTCTCAGGCATGAATTGCAGGCGCTAACTTCACAAACTGCGCCTGGAGTATCTCGGCAAGCCGTCGCGTCTCTTCACTCGACTCAAACTCTTTCTGCGTATCGACCACGATCACGCGCGCGCGTGTCTTCCGCAGCGCGACGTTGAGCTCGCGCAACTCGGCTTCGATCTTGAGATGGCGCATAGCGCGCACGTTGAGCCCGTTGCGCCGCAGCGGAACGTTGGAACGCCCGTCCGTGAACAATAACACGACCGTTTCGCCAAACTTATCGCCGACGAGCCTGATCAACTCGATCGTCGTGACGAGACCCGCGCCCAGCGGCGTGCTTCCGCCCATGCGCAACGAATCCAGCACACGCCGCGCGCGCAGAATGCTCCGCGACGGCGGCAAGTCGAGGTTCGCGTTCATTCCGTGGAACGAAACGATCGCCACACTGTCGCGATTTAAATAAGACTTGCGCAGCAGCTTGAGAATCGTGGATTTAGCACGCGCGATGCGATTCGCAGCCATGCTGCCGGAAGCGTCGATCGCAAAGATGAACAGCGTGCCCTGCTTGTCTTTGAGTAACTTGTAACGCAACGCACTTGCAGAAACCGGAGTCAACGGGTCACGCGCCTGCGCGACCATCGCGCGCAGCGTCGCATCAACCGCGACGCGCGCACCGTTGTTCTTAAACTCAACCGAACGCATGTATCGCCCGCGCAACTGTTGCGTCGCTGCCTTTGCGCCTGCCGAACGCCGCGTCTTCGTCCGCGCCTTGCGGCGATCTTTCGGTTGTAACTGATCTTCAAGTCGGGTCTCGCGCGATCGATTCTCGACGGCTGGCGGTGATGGGCCGTCCTTCTTATTGGGACGCGCGCCGTTGTGAGACGTAGAAGGGGAAGGCCGCGGATTGGAAACCGGATCTTGGCCCGCAGCTTCTTGACGCTCTTGATCCTCGTCTTGATCGTCAAGATCCCTGTCTCT
>DASUPR010000416.1:0-13150 GCA_036281015.1 Pyrinomonadaceae bacterium | reverse complement strand
GTGATGTTGCGTGAAGGCCGTTGGGATGAAGCGTACGACGCGTTTATCTCGGCGCTCAAGTTGGAAAACTTTCGCTACGCGGAAGCGAGCTACAACCTCGGGCGGCTTTACGCCGCGCGCGGGCAGAGTGATCTTGCGGTGCGTGAGTGGCGGCGTGCGCTGGCGGTCGATCCGAAGCACGATGCGGCCGCGCAGGCATTGGCGCGTGGTGATGAGGAAGATGTGATCGTGGTTGCGCCCAAAGTGAAAGCTCCGAAACCGAGTGCTCCGGCAACTGCCGTTAACACCTCCGCTGGGCCACGTCCGGTTGCGCGGCTCACGCTCGATCAAACGAGCTACGATTATCTGCAACGGGCGCGTGGTGCGTCAGAGCGCGGGAAGGCGTTGGAAGCAGTTGATAACTATAAGCGCGTGCTGAATCGCGAAGGCGGATACTTCGCGCCTGCGAATCTCGAGCTCAGTTATGCGCTGTTGAGTTTGAAACGTTATGAAGAAGCGCAGGCGCAACTGTTGCAGGTTTCGCAGCGCGACGGCGCGCGTTACCCGGTCAGCTATTTTCATCTCGCGCGTTTGTATGAGTTGAAAGGCGACCTGAAGCTTGCGGAGGAAGCGTTCTACAAAGCGCACGACGCGAACGTTTCAGCGAACGTCCGCTACCTCCTCGACGTGAGCCGCGTGCGTGAGAAACAGGGCAACTTCAAAGGCGCGCTCGAAGCGATGGAACGCTACGTCACCGTGGTCCAACAGCAAGGCGAAAAACCCGCCTGGTGCGACGAACGCCTCGCCGCCCTACGCGCGAAAGCGCAGTAACACTAACGTTCGGGGCGCAGGTGCGGGAAGATGATGACGTCGCGGATCGATTGTTTGTTCGTCAATAACATGACGAGACGATCGATGCCGATGCCGATGCCGGCGGCGGGTGGCATGCCGTAAGAGAGCGCGCGGATGTAGTCTTCGTCCATCAGCATCGCTTCCTCATCGCCCTTTTCACGCTGCTTCATCTGATCTCGAAAACGCTCCAACTGTTCCGCCGGATCGTTCAACTCTGAGAACCCATTCGCGATCTCCATCCCCGCGATGTACAACTCAAACCGTTCCGCCACATCCGGATTACTCGGCGACGCCTTCGACAACGGCGAGATCGGCTTCGGAAAATCCGTGATGAACGTCGGCTGAATCAACCCGTGCTCGACCCGCTCTTCAAACAACTTCAGCACATTGTCATTCGTGACTTCATGCTCCGAGTCGCCGAGACTCTCTCTCATTCCCACACGCCGAAACGGCGCCCCAAAATCAAGCTCCTGATCGCCAAACCACACATGCGTGTGGCCCAAAACTTTAAAAGCCACCGCCCGCAACATCTGCTCGCAAAAATCCATCATCGCGTTCACATCCGCGTACGCCCAGTAAAACTCGAGCATCGTAAACTCCGGATTGTGCCGCGTTGAGATGCCTTCGTTACGGAAATTGCGATTCAGCTCGTAAACCTTTTCAAACCCACCAACGAGCAACCGCTTCAAATACAACTCCGGCGCGATGCGCGCGTAGAGATCGATATCGAGCGTGTTGTGATGCGTCTTGAACGGACGAGCAGCCGCGCCGGTCGGCAACGGCGTCAGCATCGGCGTCTCCACTTCGATGTAACCGTGATCGTCGAGAATGCGCCGCATCTCTTTGACCGTCTCCGCGCGGCGTTCAAACACTTCACGCGACGTAAGCGAGTCGTCTTTTTCCAGTTTCAAACTGCCCGCGATCAGATCGACATAACGCTGGCGCTGCCGCAGTTCCGGATCGTGTACGCCGTGCATCTTGTCGGGCAACGGCAAAAGCGCTTTCGAAAGAAACTGAAGCTTCTGCACGTGTACCGAAAGCTCTCCCGTTTTGGTAACGAACAGAAAACCCTCGACGCCGATGAAATCGCCGTGGTCCAAAAGCTGAAACAGCTTCCACCCGTCAACAGCGCCGCCAAGCTTGTCATTGTGAACACCGATAACGTCGTCGCGGCGGATGTAAAGCTGCAAACGAGAACCGCCATCCGAGATATGAACGAACGCTGCCTTGCCCATCACTCGCGGCGGCGACGCGATTCGCCCCGCGAGCCGCACGGTGAAATCGTTGAGTTGCCGGTTTGCGAGTTCGAGTTCCTCGGTCGAGGGGCGGCCATCGGGCGCCACCTTCGGTTCGAAGGCGCGAAACTTCTCCGCGACGGAGGAGATGGTGTCTTCGCGGCCGGGTTCGACCAGCTCGCTGCGTTCAAACTTGTTCGGATAGACGTTCCCGACGAGTTCGCGCAGCGCGTCGAGGTGCGCGCGCCGCGCCAGGGTTTGATCGTTCTCTTCGATGAATGGCAATGACAAGATGCGGTCTCCAGAGTAAAGCGACGATTATGCTAGATTCTAGGCTTGGGATGAAAGCCAAAATTGTAAATATGGATTTAATGCTCGCTGAGCGTGCGCGTTTGCGTGCCGCCGGCAAGCGGCTGGTTTTCACGAACGGAGTCTTTGACCTGTTGCATGTCGGCCACGTGCGTTACCTTGCTGAGGCGCGGGCGCTCGGCGACGCGCTCGTGGTGGCGATTAACACCGATCGGAGCGTACGCGAGCTCAAGGGGCCGGATCGGCCGGTGTTCGACGAAGCTGAGCGCGCGGAGATCCTGGCGGCGCTGCGCGATGTGGATTACGTCGTCGTGTTCGACGACATTTCGCCGCGCGGCACGATCAAAAGTCTGCTGCCTGACGTATTGGTCAAAGGCGGCGATTACCAGCTTGACGAGATACATGGACGTGAAGAAGTTGAGGCCGCGGGAGGCAGAGTGATCTCTTTGCCCTTTGTACCCGGCGCTTCGACGACATCTGTGTTGGAAAAAATGAAACGCTAGTGAGTTCACAGATTTCAGGGATTACAACCACGTTGCAGCAGGCGCTGCGGCAGGTCACGGAAACACGTGAGTATCAGCGACTCGTGGCCGAGGTGCGCGCGAACGCGCGCGTGATCTCGATCAGCGGGCTCGTCGCCGGTTCCGCACGCGCGCTTGCGGTCGCGGCGTTGCAACGCGAAACCGGCAAAACGTTTGCGGTCGTCTCGCAAGCGACGCGCGATCTCGAGCCGTGGGAACAGGACCTGCGCTTCTGGTACGCCGCGCTCGCCGGTGCGGAAACCGCCGGCAATGAAGTGCTCGTGTTGCCCGCTTCCGAAACCGATCCTTACGCCGGCATCTCGCCGCACGCACAAACACTCGAACGACGCGCGCTCGCACTCTGGCGTTTACAACGCCAGCGGCCAAGCTTTGTTCTGCTCACCGCGCGCGCACTCGCTCGCAAGACAGTTGGACCAGCCGCGGTAGCGCGCGCGGGCGCCGTGTTGATCCGCGACGAAGAGCACTCGCCCGAAGAGCTCGTCGAAAAACTGATCGCCACCGGTTACGTGCGCGAAGACCCGGTGACAAACGTTGGAGAGTTCTCGTTACGCGGCGGCATCGTCGACATTTGGCCGCCGGGCCGTGAAGCGCCGGTGCGTTTGGAATTTTTCGGCGACACGGTCGATTCGCTGCGCGAGTTCGATCCGGAGAACCAGCTCTCCACCGGTCAGATTCGCGCGGTGGAAGTGCCGCCGATGCGCGAGTTCTGGGCCACGGCAGTCGACTTTCAACTCTGGGGCGAAGCCGCACGCGAGCGCTGGAACGACGAACGCTTCGCGCGCTCGTTGCGCGACCGAACGGCGTTTGCAGACGAAGGCGAGCCGTTTGCGGGTTGGGAATGGTTGATCCCGATCTCGATGGACTGTACTTCGACGGTTTTCGATCATCTCGGCGATGCGGTGCTGGTGGTCGATGAACCGGGCGGTATCGAGTCGTATTTGAGCGAGTTTTACGAACGGCTCGCCGATCGTTATCGCGAGATCGATCAGGCCGACGACATCGCTCTGCAGCCCGAAGAACTATTTCTCACCGACGAAGAGCTCCGCGGATTAATCGAACAGAGACAGCGGATTGAACTGCGAACGCTTGGCCGTGCGGCGGCGGAAACTGACATGAATCTCGCGCTCGACGCCGAGTCGCCCACGGTCCAACTCGGCCGCGAGCGCGAAGCGCGCCGTCCGGCGTTCGTGTTTCCGGTTGTCGAAGCTGCGTTTGAAGTGGAATGGCAGGCGCAGTCGGCGATGCGTTATCACGGCCGCATCTCGGATCTCGCCGCGGACGTTAAGCGCGCGGCTGAAGAAAACAAGACGGTGCTGTTTGTTATGCCGAGTCTCGGCGTGGCTGAACGCATTTCGGAAATTCTCAGTGAGTATCAGATCGGCGCTCGCCTCGCGTTGACGGGTGAGAGTTCAGACGCCGACAAGAGTGCGGTCGTCGTGACAGTCGGACGTGTGAGCAGTGGCTTCGAGCTGCCGAAGTCGTGGTTGATAGTCCACGTCGAATCGGATGTGTTTGACGAGATTGCTGATACTGTTGAGCGGCGCGGCCCCGCCGAAGCGAGACATAAATCTGAGGGAAAGAAGCGTCGTTCGAAAGCAGCGGCGTTCTTGTCGGATTTCAGGGATCTGAAAACAAACGACTACGTGGTCCACATCGATCACGGCGTCGCGCGTTTCGGCGGTTTGCAAACACTCGACCTGGGCCAACGCACCGGCGAGTTCATGCTGCTTTACTACGCCGACGAAGCAAAGCTCTACGTTCCCGTCGAGCGCCTCGATCTGGTCCAGCGTTACTCGAGCGCCGAAGGTCATCAGCCGCAACTCGATCGGCTCGGCGGTCTCGGCTGGCAGAAAACCAAAGCCAAAGCCAAACGCGCCATGCGGGACATGGCCGACGAGCTCCTGCGTCTCTACGCCGAGCGCAAACTCGTCGGCGGTTACGCATTCGCGGGCGACACGCCGTGGCAGCACGAGTTTGAAGACGGTTTTGCTTTCGTGCTCACGCCGGATCAGGAAACGGCGATCGAAGACGTGAAGAAAGACATGGAAGAACCCGTGCCGATGGATCGTCTGCTGTGCGGGGACGTCGGTTACGGCAAAACGGAAGTCGCGATGCGTGCGGCGTTCAAAGCGGTGATGGAAGGAAAACAAGCGGCGGTGCTCACGCCGACAACCGTCCTCGCCTATCAACACTACGACACGTTCCGCGCGCGCTTCGCACCGTTTCCGGTGAAGGTGGAACTGTTGTCGCGTTTTCGCACGTCGAAAGAACAGAAGGAAGTCGTGAAGCGTGTCGAAACGGGCGAAGTCGACGTGATCATCGGCACGCACCGGATGTTGTCAAAAGACGTGAAGTTCAAAGACCTCGGCCTTGTCGTCGTTGACGAAGAGCAACGCTTCGGCGTCGCTCACAAAGAACGGCTCAAGCATCTGAAGAAGAAAGTCGACGTGCTGACACTCTCCGCCACGCCGATTCCGCGCACGCTCAACATGTCGCTCACCGGCATGCGCGACATGTCGTTGATCGAAACGCCACCGCGCGATCGCCTCGCGATTCAGACTCAGGTCGTCCAGTTTTCCGAGGGCGTCATCAAGTCGGCCATCGATCTCGAACTCTCGCGCGGCGGCCAGGTGTTCTTCATCCACAATCGCGTGGAGACGATCGAGACCATCGCCGCCCTCGTCAAACGGCTGGTCCCGCAGGCGCGTATCGCCGTCGGGCACGGCCAGATGAACGAGAAAGAGATGGAGAAGGTGATGCTCGACTTCATCGACTACAAGTATGACGTTCTCGTTGCAACCACCATCATCGAGAACGGAATAGACATCCCGCGCGCAAACACCATCATCATAAACCGCGCCGATAATTACGGTCTTTCTCAGCTTTATCAGCTGCGCGGGCGGGTCGGGCGTTCAAACCGGCGCGCTTACGCCTATCTTCTGATACCGGGCGAGCAGGAGCTATCACCCATCGCTCGCCGTCGTTTAGCAGCAATTCGTGAGTTTTCTGATCTCGGTGCGGGATTTCGCATTGCGGCCCTCGATTTGGAGCTGCGGGGGGCAGGAAGCCTTTTGGGGGGCGAACAATCGGGCCACATGGAGGCGCTCGGGTTCGATCTTTACACCACGATGCTCGAACGCACCGTCGCGGAGTTGCGCGGCGAGGAAGTGGAAGATGAAACGAGTGTGGCGCTGAATCTCGGCGTGGATGTGGCCATTCCGGAAGACTACATTTCGGACATGGGGCAGCGGTTGCGGACGTACAAACGCGTTTCCTCGGCCCGCGACGAAGCCACACTGACTGCCATCCGGACGGAAACGGAAGACCGTTACGGGCGCGTTCCGGTGTCGCTGGATCGTTTATTTGCGTATGCGCGGTTGCGGCGTTTGGCTGAGGAATTGAACCTGTTGTCCATCGATCGGACACCGGACGGCGTGGCCATTAAATTTAGTGAAAAAGCGCGTATTTCGCCGGAAAAACTGGCGGAATACGTGAGTTCGCATGCGGGCGCGACGTTCACACCAAGCGGTGTTTTGCGCCTGGTTTTGACTGAAGACGAGCAGGACAACGTCCTCGACGTGGCCCGCGACGTGTTGCTCCGGCTTCGAGCCAGCGATTAGAATCCATTGGTTTTCATCCGCGTCCTAAAAGACAGTTTAGATAGGAGCACTCTAGTGAAGTTGAAGTATTTCGCACTCATAACTCTTTTGCTGGTCTTTGCCGGCAACGTCTTCGCGCAGGAAGGCGAGATGCAGGTCGTTGACGAAGTCATCGCCCAGGTCAACGACGAGGTCATCACGCTCTCGATGTTGAAGCGCGAGACTGAAGCGCGTATCGAAGCGCTCAAACAAAGCGGCATGACCGAGCAACAGGCTCGTGAGGAAGTCAGCAAGCGCCAGTCCGAACTGATCGCCACGCTGATCAACGAGAAGCTGTTGCTCCAGAAAGGCAAGGAACTCGATCTGGCCGGCGAGATCGAAGCGGAAGTGAACCGCCGCATGTTGCAGATCGCGCAGGAGCAGGGAATCAACACGATCGAAAAGCTCTACCAGGCGATGCGCGACAGCAAGCTCGACCCGGATGAAGTCCGGCGCACGATGCGCAGCGAGATGATGAAGCAGGCGGTGTTGCAGTCGGAAGTGGATCGCCGGGTTTATCTTGGCTTCTCGTCTGACGAGATCAAAAAATACTATGACTCGCACCTCGACAAGTTTCGCAAACCGGAAAGCGTGAAACTGTCGGAACTCTATCTCGTCACGACCGGCAAGGATGAAGCAGCGGTGAAGGCGAGAGCTCTGGAGCTCATCGCGCAGATCCGCGCCGGCGCCGACTTCGCCGCACTCGCAGCCGCGAACTCCGAACGTGAAAAGAACGGACAGCGCACCGCGCCGCAGGACAAAGGCTACGTTGGTGAGTTTGACGTTCCCCAACTGCGCGAGGATCTGGTTGCTGCGATAAAGAATGTGCCGGCAGGCGGCGTTACCGAACCGATTCGCACGCCTGAGGGTTGGCAGATTCTTCGCATCGACGCGCGCACGCCTTCCGGAAGCACGCCGACGTTCAACGAGAATCGCGTGCGCGAGGCGATGTTGATGGAACGGCAGCCGAAAGAGCGTGAGGCTTACCTGGAGAACCTGCGCAACGAGGCGTTCATCAAGGTCACAGACACGTACCGCGCCGGCGTCGAGCCGTTGCTGAAACTCAAGCAGCCGGCGACCGCCAAGAGCGCTGACAAGACCGACGACAAGAAGAAAGACAAGAAGTCGAATTAAGCATATTGACACCGGCGACACTCATCACCGCTTTCCTGCTGGTTTGTGTCGCCGGTGTTAGTCTGTGGCCAGAAACTCCAATCGCCGACCCGCACATCGTCGTCTACAAGAGCGCGCGCAAACTGGAGCTTTACTCCGGTAAGACTCTGCTGCGCACTTATCGTGTGGGACTTGGTTTCAGTCCGGTGGCCGACAAGAAACGCGAAGGCGACGGCGCGACGCCCGAAGGCGAGTTTTACGTGTTCGTCAAAAACAGCAAGAGCGCGTATTACCTCTCGCTGGGAATCAGTTATCCGAACGCCGAAGACGCCGCGCGCGGGC
The DNA here is from genome assembly GCA_036281015.1 of Pyrinomonadaceae bacterium. Classification (GTDB taxonomy): domain Bacteria; phylum Acidobacteriota; class Blastocatellia; order Pyrinomonadales; family Pyrinomonadaceae; genus PSRF01. The sequence continues at coordinate 5,140 of DASUPR010000416.1, read as the reverse complement.
TGCGCGATGGTCTGATCACGAAGGCGCAGCACGATGCGATCGTGGACGCGATCAAGAAGAAAAAGGCGCCGCCGCAATACACGAAACTCGGTGGCCTGATCTATATTCATGGTCACGGCGCGAGCAGCGATTGGACGTGGGGCTGCGTGGCGCTCGAGAACAAGGACATGAAAGAGTTGTACGACGCGGTTAGCGTCGGGACGCCAGTAACGATAAAACCGTGATACCGGAAATCAAGCCGTTCAAGATTCGTGACATCGAGATCAACCCGCCGCTGATTCTTTCACCAATGGCGGGTGTGACGGACGTGTCTTTCCGGCGTTTGATCAAACGGCGCGGCGGCGTGGGTTTGTCGGTTTCGGAGTTCATCTCGGTTGAGGGACTGACGCGCAGCAATCCGAAGTCGAAACGGCAGATGCGGTTTTACGAGGATGAGCGGCCGTTTGCGGCGCAGATTTTTGGCGGCCAGCCGGAGCGCATGGCGATGGCGGCGGAGATGGCGCAGGAAGTGGGCGCCGACATTCTCGACATCAATTGCGGATGTCCCGCGCCGAAGGTCGTGAAGCATGGCGGTGGCTCGGGTTTGCTCAAGGATCATCCACGGCTCGAGACGATTCTGAAAGCTGTGAGGAAAGTGGTAACGATTCCGTTGACGGTGAAGATCCGCGCGGGGTTTTACGACCACACGATCAATGCGGTGGAGACGGCGAAGCTCGCGGAAGACTGTGGCGTCGAGCACATCGCGTTGCACGGGCGCACGAAAGAGCAGGGCTATCGTGGTCTGGCGAATTGGGATTTGGTGCGGCAGATAAAAGAGGTCGTGCGCGTGCCGGTTTCGGGCAGTGGTGACGTGACGACGATCGAAGGCGCGTTTGCGAAGTTTCGTGAGACGGGTTGTGACGGTGTGCTGATCGGGCGTGGCGCGATGGCGAATCCGTGGATCTTCCGGCAGATCGAAGACGCGATGCACGGGCGCGAGATCTTCGAACCGACGCTCGCCGACAAGCGAGCGATCCTGCACGAGTACTTCGACATGCTGCGTGAAGACATGCCAGAAACGCCCGCGATCAATCGCATGAAGCAATTGGCCGGACAGTTCACGCGCGGCTTGCCGGGCGGCGCGCTGTTCCGCACGTCGATCTATCATTCGCACTCGGTTGACGAAGTACTCGATCGAATCGAAGAGTACTTCAGTGCGATTCTTGAAGGACGTCCTTACTACGGCGAGGCCGGAACTCCCATTGAAGAAGCCCCGGTGCTTGATTCCTGCGAAGCCGCGTTAAGTGTTTGACTTCCGCCTGGTGCCCGAACCGTCGTCGAGACTCACAGGCGCCGGGTAACCCTTCTGAGCCAGCGTTCCCAAATCGATTACGACTTCGTTCTGCGGCCCTTTCTTTCTGGCGGTGCGCGCAGTCTTCTTGTCCGGTGACGGACTCGGCGAAGGCGAAGCCGTGGCGTTCGGCTTGGTTGACATCGCGTTCAGCGCGTCGAGTGCTTGTTGTCGCTGTTCAGCCGGGAGGTCGTCGAGCTTCACGCCCTGCGCTTCGAGCACGCGGCGCAGATTTTCTTCGGTGTTTGTGTCGTGCCCGTAGACGTCTTTGTAGATGTGCAGCTTGCCGTCTTCGAGGACGATCGTTTCGTAACGCAGCTCAACCGGAATCGCCTGGTCCAGTTTCACTGTTTTAGTCTCGGTTTTGTCTTCGAGATACTGCGCGATCTGCTCTTGGGAAACCTCGTTGTTGGCCGCGCGCATTAGCTGCATCGCGAAGTCTTTGATCTGCGCGTTCGTCATGCCCACACAGCCATGAGAAGCAAACTTCCCGATCTTCGCGGGCGCCTTTCCGCCGTGAATGAGCGACGGCAAACCGATCGGAATCTTGATTGGTCCGAGCGGGTTGTCTTTGCTGCCGGGTTCGACCTTCTCGCCGGCCGTCACGTTCTTCATCTTTGCGACCCACGGCGAATCCGGCGGCGTCCATGACGGGTTGAAGATCACTGTCTGCGCTTTGCGAATTCCGAGCGGCAGCGGAAACTGCGGATAGCCGATGCCGACTTTGTACGACTTTACGAGCGAACCATTCTGAAAGAGATCCATGCGATAAGCGGGGACATTCACGACGACGCGCGTGTCGGTAGGCACGGCATTCGGGCCCGGTAACATCTCGACGCTGTTAGCGCCGCCTTCAGCCGCAGCGTCGCCCTTGGCCCAATACTCGTTGGCTATCGCAGCGACTTGTTCGGCTTTCTCGTCGCCGACGATGGACCGCAGTTGTTCAGCCGCGCGCGTGGGCGCGTCAGTGCCGTTCGTGTCTGATTCTTCAGCGTTCGTTTCGCGAAGGTGATCGATGGCGTCCTGCGACGTGCGTTTGAGTGATTCGATCTGCTGGTCTGAAAGTTTCGCCTTGTCTTTGAGCTGGCGTACGAAAGCGTCTTCATCCAGCAGTGCGTTGAGCAGCGGCAGTGTTACTCGAACTGACGCTTGCGTCGTCGCGGGTGACGCAGTTGGTGACGGAGATGGCGACGGTGTCGCTTGCGTGACCGCCGGCGAATTGGCGTTGTTCGGCGCCGGGGTGCAAGCGGTTGCGATGGTAAACGTCGCGATAAGACTGAAGAGCGCAATGCGCGGCAGCAAGCTCATGGATTAAGTTCTCTCCTTCATGAATCTGGGGGAGATGATTAGTTCGCGGGGGTTAGAGGTGCAACGAGCGTTCCCTCACTGGCGCGCGTCTTTTCCCACGTTATATGTTTGCGCGGCCACTTTTCTGCATCATTAGCGGACACGGTGAACAGAGATCGTGCGTGTGTGGAGACGCGCTGTTATTCGCGGAGTAGTGGGTAGGGATTGATGTTTGTGCCTTCCCAGTAACGCTTGGGGTCGGAGACGACGGCGATCGAGAAGTGGAGGTGATAATTGCCGGGGCCGGCGTTTCCGGTGTCGCCGACGTAAGCGATCACTTCACCCTGGCGCACTTGTTTGCCTTCAGTTAGACCATCGGCGTAGCGCGCGAGATGCGCGTAGTAGAAGATCAATTGTCGATTGGCGCTGAGCTGGTAGATGGTGGTCCCACCGCGTTCGCTTTGAAACAGCTTCTGGATTTGTCCGTCCGCGGCTGCAAGTACGGGCGTTTCAGCAGGCGCCATGATGTCGAGCGCATCGTGCGTTCGGCCTTCCGAGCGGCTGTCAGAAAATGTATCTGTTAGTTGATCCGGACGAACGCCGGCGACGGGAACGATTAGTGGTTTGCTTATCTGTGTTATCTGCGTCACAGGTTGGACCACGGATGACACAGACTCCACGGATGGCACAGGCTCAACAAATGGCAAGGACTCAGCCGATGGCGTAGGAACTCGACCTGTTCCCAGCCAGAGGACCGCAATAAATCCAAGCAACAACACCAAAAACAATGCTTGCAACCGGTTCATCACCGGTTACACAGACAACTAATGTTCCAAACCGAGCGGCAAAAGCGGACGCGGCGTGGTTCCTTCGAAAAACCAGCTTGCGCCGACGCGCAATCGGTGATGCCAGGTCGGCAGGCGAGACGTGTAAAGCGCGAATCGCGCCTGTCGCGCGAGCGCGCCACCGAATGCTTTTCCACCGGTGAGCACTGCTGCCCGTTCGGTCCCGAGACTAATCGCTTCGCCAAGCTCTTCGAAACGTTTCGAGCGCAGTGGCTTGCCGCTGAGAAGAGCTTTGACGTTGTCGCCTGCCAGGCCAGCTTCCTGAAACGCGAGTTGCGCAGTGCCGTGCAGCGTCGGCGCCGCGTCCGGATAGTAAGCAATGTCTCCGAGTGCGAAGACGTTGTCGTGTTGCGTGAGTTGGAACGTTGGCCTGATGGCGATCAGTCCGCGTTTGTTCTTTTCGACTTCGAGGGCGTCGACCAGCGGGTTCATCCGTACACCGCCGAGCCAGACCACGCACGCAGTCTTCACGTGCTCCTGCTGGCCGTCGTGTTCGAACGTTAGACCATCGTTCGTGACGTTCACGACGCGCGTCAACGTGTGCACTTCGACGTCCGACTCGCGCAGTCCGCTTTCGACGAGCTCACGAATGTCGTCGCCCATGCCGGGGACGACCCGGTCGCCCATCTCGATCAGCATCACGCGCGGCTGGCCGTGCAGCGCGCGGCGTTTGAACGCGTCCTTGAGCAAGTCGGCCATTTTGGTGGAGAGCTCGCAACCGCTCGCGCCCGCGCCCACGAGTGCAAACGTGAGCTCGCGGCGCACGTCCTGCGGCGGCATCTCGGGAGGAATGCGATCGAGCGCCTTGACCATCAGGTTGCGCAGCGCGTCGGCGTGTTCGATCTTGCGGAAGGGAAGCGAAAACTCTTCGGCGCCGGGAACGCCGGCGTAGTTCGTGACGCCGCCGACGGCGAGCACCAGAACGTCGTACGGGAGTGACTCGTGGTTGTCCAACAGGACCGTCTGCGCGCCGAAATCGACGTTGACGGCGGCTCTTGTGATCAGGCGGACGTTGTCGTCGAGCAGTTCCTTGTAATGCGGACCGATGTGCCAGGCTTCGACCTCGCCGCTGAAGTACTCGTAAAGCATCGGCGTGAAAACGAAGTGATCGGAGTCGACCACGAGGGTCACGTCCGCTGAACCGGCGAGTTCGAGAGCAGTGAAGAGACCCGCAAACCCGCCTCCGATGATTACGATTCGGGGTTTTGTTGGCATGGGAGGCATAGTAAACCCGCCCTAACTAAACAACAAGGTAGGGTATGAAGGTACCACCGACTGCGTCGGTGGGATTGTTTTGCGGTGAGGTGTTAAGTAGGTAGGGTATGAAAGAACCACCGACTGCGTCGGTGGGATTGTTTTGCGGTGAGGTGTTAGGTAGGTAGGGTATGAAGGTACCACCGACTGCGTCGGTGGGATTGTTTTGCGGTGAGGTGTTAGGTAGGTTGGGTATGAAGGTACCACCGACTGCGTCGGTGGGATGCCGCGCTCTATGTGCTTAAGTCATCCCACCGACTTTCGTCGGTGGTGGTTGCATATCCTGCCTACCACTAGGCACTCGAGCAAAATCATCCCACCGACCTTAGTCGGTGGTGGTTGCATAGCCTGCCTACACCCTACCCACTCCAGCGGGATTCGGCGACCGTTTTGTGCTTCTGAACGGGCTGTGGTAAATTGGACG
>DASUPR010000415.1:0-14010 GCA_036281015.1 Pyrinomonadaceae bacterium | reverse complement strand
GGGAATTCTCGGCGCTGTGGTTGGAGGCGTGGCGATTCTTCTGAGCGCAGCGGTTTTCAAGCCTTTCGTATCAACGGAAACCGTCGAGCGCATCAGCAGTTTCGCCCGGCTTCTTCCGCTTCCGACGCGATTTTTGTACGGCGGCATAACCGAAGAAGTATTGATGCGTTGGGGTCTGATGACGCTGTTGGTGTGGATCGTCTGGCGTGTCTTCCAAAGACGGCTCGACAAACCATCGGCGATCTCGTTCGTCGTCGCGATCCTCGTTTCATCGCTTGTGTTTGGTTTGGGCCACTTGCCGGTGGCCATCTTGTTGCTGGGCGGGGCTACGACTGCGATCGTTCTTTTCGTCATCGTCGCGAACTCCGCTTTCGGGATCGTTGCCGGTTATCTTTATTGGAAACACGGGCTGGAGTCGGCCATGGTCGCGCACGTGTTGGGCCACGTGGTTTTGGCTACGGCGAGTTACGCCGGGCTCTACTTCTGATCATTCACTCCGCGCCAATTTGAACGCCTCGACGAAGCGCCGGTGCTTCTCGGGTTCCTCTGCCAGGATCGTACTCAGGATACAAACGCGTTGCTTGCGATAAGCGATTGCCAGTCGATCGATCATCGAGGCGAGTTTTGCAGTAGCTGGTTGGTATTGGTAGGTCGTGTTGTCAGCGTTTGATTCGATGAGGCCGAGTGTTTGCAGTGCGGTTAGGTGCTCGTGTGCGGTGTCGACGTCGAGACCGAGTTCGTTTGCAACCTCTCCAGCCGCAAGCGAGAGAGATTGCTGACGATGAAAGAGCAGCAGGACCTCCAGTTTGGGGGCCGTTTGAATTTGTTCTTTGATGAACTTCTTGAGATCCGCGGAAATTTGTTGTCTCGCCATCGGCTCGCGTCTAACAAGCGTCGAGGCGCCTTGCGGCGCCTCAACTGTCCGGGCGATGTGACCACTTGTTAGTTGACGCTCCCCAGCCTGTTCGTTAGCTAGTCAACAGTCACATCGTGATGAGCATGGCTCATGCTAATCAACTGTTGTCAGGAACACATCAGTTTTAACACCTAAGGTTAGGTGTTTTCACCTATGTGCGACTCACCTGTGCTCGAGGATGTAGCGCGCGATCTCCACGCGGTTCGTGAAGCCTTTCTTATCGAGGATGCGGCTGATGTGGTTCTCGACGGTTCGCACACTGATGTCAAACTTCGCCGCGATGTCTTTGTTACTCAAGCCGTGCGATACGGCAAGCGCGACTCGCTTCTCTGCATCAGTCAACGCTTCGTCCTGAATGGCAGCTTCTTCCGCAGTGTCAGAGCTGATGAGCCGGGCGATATGCGAATGAGTTCGTTCCACTCGATTGAGAATTCCGTTTACAACGGCGATCAGTTCGTCCGGCTCGAACGGCTTTGTCAGGTAAGCGTCGACGCCGGCTCGGAAACCCTCGATACGATCTGCGGTCTCGTCCTTTGCGGTGAGAAACACGATCGGGACGAGGGCTGTTCGTGGCGAAGCACGGAGTCGCCGGGCGAGTTTGTATCCATCCATTCCCGGCATTCTGATGTCGCTGATGATGAGGTCCGGCACTGACTCCGCCAAGTGTATGAGCGCTTCGTGCCCGCTGCGCGCGGTGCTGACCGCGTAGTTTTCCGCCTTGAGACAGGCGGCAACAGCGCGTAGCAGGTTTGGTTCGTCGTCAACTACCAACAAGCGCTTTGACATCGGCGTCTTCCTCGCTTTCCACAGCGCCCGCGTCTTCAACCCGTCGAGGAAGATTGACACTGAACGTCGTTCCCATTCCTTGTTTGCTCTCGACCGTAATCTCGCCGTTAAGTTGGCCCACAATGTGTTGGGCTAGATAGAGACCGAGGCCGACACCGGGCGCCGCCGTGCTCGTCTCCTCATCCGCTTCCGAAGCGGCACGATAAAACTTGTCGAAGATGCGTGGCAAATCAGCTTCTGGAATTCCTTTGCCCGTATCGGTTACGCTGATTGCGACAGTCTCGTCACTCGCGCGCGCCGATACCTTGATGCGGCCACCTTCAGGCGTGTACTTGATCGCGTTATCGATCAGACTGCGAATCACTCTTCGCAGTGCTTCAAAGTCGCCGCTGACGTCGCTGATTTCAGCCGGAACGTCAGTCGTCAAACGAACACCCAGCAACTCAGCACGATGACGCTCAACTCTTACGCACGAATCGATCAACTTACGAACGTCGACCCGCATCTTGCGCAGCTTATAAGCTCCCGACTCGATCCGCGACACGTCGAGCAGGTTGCCGACAAACTCGATTTGCCGGTCGCACTCGACTGCGATTGTCTTTGAGTAATCGAGCTTTTCTTCTTCGGACACGTCGCTTCGCTGTAGCAGGTGGGCCAACAGCTTGATCGTCGTCAACGGCGTTTTGAGCTCGTGAGAAACACTGCTGACAAACTCTGACTTCAATCGATCCAGTTCCGTTAACCGTTCTTCACGTTCGGCAATCTGCGTCGCCATCGTGTTGAAGGTATTTCCGAGGTCACGGATCTCGCCGCCTCCGAGCCGCTGCGCGCGTGCGGTCAGGTCGCCTCCACCCAGGCGCTGCGCCGCCGCACGAAGGCGACGAACCGGCAACACAATGCTTCGTTCAATCACCAACGCCGCGGCAAGCGCGAGCAGCAACGCGATCAGGCCGATCAACGTGTAACGAGTGAGACGTTGCCGCGCCGGCTCATACAACGTTGCACTGGGAATACCGATCATTGCGATCAGGCCCGTTTCTCTGACATGGGCCATGCCGTACACACGTTTTATCCCGTCGATCGGACTGGTCAACTCGACCACGTTCGTTCTCGCGTTCGTCATCAACGAAGACAGCGGCGACCAGCTTACGTCCGAGTCCGAAGGCGCTTCCGATCCACGGCGCCGATACAGCACACGACCTTCTGAATCGACAACAGAGATAACGACCTGTGGTGAGAGCTCGATGCTATCGAAGAGTTGGTTGATCGCCGCGCCATCGATCCGCGCAATGACGGCGCCGCCTTTCTGAATCGGCACGGCGATAATGACGATTGGACGCGCTTCGTCGAGCGTGCGGTCGGTAACGACGGTCCATGTATTTCGCTCGCGTGTTTCCGAAACCAGGTAATCGGTGAGCGCGTTGGGAAGGACCTCGCGGCGGCTTGGCTGCGACATCAGAGTCGTGCCGGCATCGTTGGTGATACGTAAGTCGATCCAGAAAGGCCGCGTTCGCAGGACGCTTCCAAGATTCTCGCGAATGGTAGGAGTGGCCGTGTCCTGGTCACCGGCCAGCGCGGCGATGGCGTCGAGTGCCTTCTTCTGGTTGTCGAGCCAACGCTCGAGAGCTACCGAAGCAAGATCGACCTGTTGTTTGACGGAGTCGTCCATTTGTGAACGACTCAACCGCCACATGTTTCGGAGATCGAGCGCACCAACGACAACCAGCGGCACGGCTATCCCAGCAGCCAGTAACAACAATTTGCCGCGAATCCCCAACTTCCACTCCTAAGCTTCGAAAGTAGTATGAAGTATACCAACGTACCTGCGGCCATGCAGGGCGGGAGGGAAGTTAGTTCTACTCGGACTTCACATTTTCTGCATGGTGATCGTTACAACGGGCTTGTCGCCCGCCGTGCGGTTGTACGACACCCAGTAGCCCGCTTGCGGATAACGTTTCAGTTGATACATCGATCCATCTGGTTTCGCCTGGATGCCGGCGCCGAGCACCGCCTCAGCCGTTGGCGCTTTTCCGTCGCCGCCGAAGTAATCGATCGAAATCGCAGTCACTTTGCCCTTGTCGTCGTAGTAGAACTGCGCAGACTCCCGTTCCGAGGAAACGAGATAGTCCTGGCGATCTCCTTTTTTGATCCGATCGAGTTTGGCGCGAACTTCGTCTGCCGCCATGCCGATACTGACGCCGCGATAATCGGTAAACACGGGCGCGTTGGCGGTAGTTTGTCCGTTGACGATAGAAACGGTCATCAAGAGAACGATACCAATGATGAGTCTGCTTCTCATTTGCACTCTTCCTTCCACATTCAGTAGCCCAATAGGCCACTTAATATCGTAAGGAAGCATGTTTTCAGGAGCATCGGTGGCACCACTTAGGGCGTAGGTGTTATCACTGATTCGCGTTAATGTGACTCGGGATTAGCATGTCATTAGCATGCTCCTTTGAGCTGGACCGAGAGTAAGGGGTAATGAGAGCGGTAGGGCAACACGTTTTCGGTAAGGGCAGCGTTTTAGGTTCGGCAATTACTGCGCTTGCCATTCCCTGGAGGCGTGTTGTCCTGTTCGCAACTTTGGCCTTGGGTTTCTTTCTCCTGGGATTTGCGCCCATGTGGTTGAAAGCCACGCGGGCTATCGAACAGCGTGACGCAGCACAGCGTGGTGTGCGGTTGGCTCAATTGCAAAACACGCTGGCTGCGGCACTGATCGACGTGCAGCGTGGGCAGTACGAGCCAGCGCGCCAACTCACGAGCGACTTTTACACAGACCTACGTCGCCAGATCGACTCTGACACAGGATCTGTTTTGACTTCCGGACAGCGTGAGGGATTTCGTTCCTTACTTGCCGAACGCGACGAGTTGATAACTCTCCTGGCTCGTAGCGACGCCGCCGCCGCCGAACGTCTCTTCGCTGTCTACTCTACTTACAACAAGCTCGCGAATAACGGCCGCTAAGTCTCAAAAACGATCGACGTCCAACACCGCTTGCGCAAACGCCTGCGGCGCTTCCTGTGGCAGGTTGTGACCGATGCCGCCTTTGATCAGACGGTGCTCGTATTTGCCGGAGAATTTTTTTGCGTAGACACTCGGATCAGGATGGGGTGCGCCGTTCGCATCGCCTTCAAGAGTTATGCTTGGCGCCGTGATCACTGGTCCAAGAGCAAGACGCCGTTCGAGATCGTCGTATTCACGTTCACCTTCCGCGAGACTGAGACGCCAGCGATAGTTGTGAATCACGATGTCGACGTGGTCCGGATTGTCGAATGAAGCTGCGCTGCGCGCGAATGTCGCGTCGTCGAAGGTCCATTTTGGCGAAGCCAGTTGCCAGATGAGTTTCGCGAAGTCGCGACGGTACTTTTCATAACCGGCGCGCCCGCGTTCAGTCGCGAAGTAAAACTGGTACCACCAGTCAAGCTCGGCCTTTGGCGGCAACGGCGCGCGGTTAGCTGCCTGGCTGCCGATCAGATAGCCGCTTACTGAGACCATCGCTTTACAGCGGTCGGGCCAGAGCGCCGCCACGATGTTTGCGGTTCGCGCGCCCCAATCGAATCCGCCGATGATGGGTTTGTCGATCTTCAGGGCGTCCAGCAACGCGATAACGTCGCGAGCGAGCGCCGATTGTTGCGCGTTGCGCATGGTTTTATCGGAAAGGAACGTCGTGGGGCCGTATCCACGCAGGTAAGGAACGATGACGCGATAACCTTTCGTTGTTAACAAAGGCACGACATCCACATAGCTGTAGATGTCGTACGGCCAACCGTGCAAAAGAAGCACGGAACGGCCGCTGGCCGGACCAGCGTCGACGTATGCGACATTCAAAAGTCCCGCATCGACGCGTTTGAGTGCGTCGAATGCTCCAGTTTGCGCTGCTTTAATACGCGGTATCTGCGTTGCGACGAGAGCCGCGGCGGCAGTACCCATAAAGCGCCGGCGATCGATCATGTTTTGTCTCCCATGCATGATTGGAAACATAGTTTATTGGACGAACGTGTGTTTCGATAGTAATATCTTCGCCTCCCCAAGCTGCGTTGCCGTATCAGTAAACCCATCTACCTTGGAGTTGAGCTATGTCAAAACGCTTAAACCTGATTCGTGTTTTGCCCGTTCTTGCAGTTCTCTTACTGATCTCCTCTGCGGCACTCGCGCAACCCGCCGTTGGCACCGTGAAACGACTCTCGCTCAAGTCAACCGTCCTGGGCGAAGAGCGCGTTATCCTCGTGCGTACGCCGGTGGGGTATGAAACGAACGGGGAAAAATATCCCGTCCTTTACATGACCGATGGCGACGCGCACATGGGCCACACGGCGAGTACGATCGAGTTCCTTACTCGCAATGGCCGTGTCTCGGATTTGATTGTCGTCGGCGTGACGAACACTGATCGCACGCGAGACCTGACGCCGGCGAAGTCCACCGACAAAAATCCTGCCGGCGAACTGCGCTTTCCGACTGCGGGCGGCGCCGATAACTTCCTGAAGTTCTTTGAAACTGAACTGATTCCCGAGATCGAGAAGCAATACCGGGTTCAGCCGTATCGCATTTTTACCGGCCATTCGTTCGGTGGACTCTTCGCGATTCACGCGATGATCACTAAACCAGGACTCTTCAATTCCTACGTGGCGGTTAGTCCTTCGCTGCAATGGGAAAACTCCGAAGCGCTGAAACGCGCCGAAACCTTCCTGAAGAATCAGAAGGAACTGAAGGCGACTCTGTATGTGTCACTCGGCAATGAACCAGGTCCGATCGGTCAGAGCTTCGACAAGTTCAAAGAAGCGCTGTCGAAGACGAACATCAAGGGCTTCGAGTGGCAAGCTGAACGCATGGATGACGAAGACCACGGGTCGGTCGTGCTTCGCAGTCATTACGTTGGCTTACGCAAGGTCTATGAAGACTGGCAAGCGCCGAGAGATCTCAGCAGCGGAGCGGTGCTCGGTGGTCTGAAGGGCGCCGACGCGCATTACAAAAAACTGAGCGAGAAATTCGGCTACGCGATTCCGGTGCCCGAGCCACTCATCAATCAGATGGGTTATCAGCTTCTGTTTGAAGGCAAGCCGGAAGAAGCGATCGCGGTCTTCAAGGCGAACGTCGAACGTTATCCGCAGTCGGCAAACGTCTACGACAGTCTGGCTGAAGCATACGAACAAGGCGGGCGCATCGAGCTCGCCACGCCGCTCTACGACAAAGCCCGAATTCTCGGCGAAGAGAACGGCGATCCGAATACGGCGATCTTCAAAGCGAACTACGAACGGGCTTACGGCAAGCTGAAAGAGATGCGGAGCAAGAAGCAGCAGTAAGCGTTTCAGAGAAGGTGATTGGCGCGCGTCCCGGAGCCCACTGGGGCGCGCGCCATCTTTTGGTGGGAAGCTAACGGGGGTTAGTTCGTCACGCAGCGACAGGCATGCGCTGCGGATATGCGAACTCGGTAACGAGTCCGATCGCGGAGTCGATATTGAAAACTGTATTGAGCCGGGTGATCTCGAAGATTCGGTACAACGGCTGATTCACATTTCTCAGTTCGAGATGAATGTCCCTGGCGAGTGTCTGTTCCCTAAGTTGTAACAACACGCCCAGACCATGAGCGTCAACGGTTGTTACGTTCGACAAGTCAAGAATCAGATCGCTCGTGCCGTCGGCTAGTTGGACGACGTTACGTAACACATCAGTGTCGCCAGTTACGATCTGTCCTTCAAGGGAGAGAACCTCAATCGCATCCAATCTTTTTGCATGTACCTTCAACATGATGCCCCCAGTCCGGTGTTTCGGTTAATTGCCGCGAACCACGCGGCTAGAAGTAATTCCAACTTGTTAACGCTTAAGTTCCACTTTTCTTAACTGGTCATTTACAGTTTTTCCTGCGTCTGGTGAAATAACACCGCCGGCCTCAGGTTTTGGGTCATCTTTTTTGAGAACCAGCCAAAGCGAGTTAGCTGTCACAAAGATGATTTGCGAGGTGTTCTAATTATTGAGCACTGCTTCCAAAAGTTAGTCGAACCACCCCGCCGCTCGTCGATCGCGCGCGAATGGAGGAAAAGTATGACCAGCGTAACTCAGGATGTGCGCTATAGCCTGCGCCAGTTGCTGAAGCACAAGGGTTTTACAGTGGTTGCGGTGCTCACGCTGGCATTGGGCATCGGCGTCAACACCGCGATGTTCAGCGTCCTGAATACGTTTCTCTTTCGCTCGCTGCCTTACCCCGACTCAGACCGGCTGGTCAGGGTCTTCCGCACGTCGCCGCACTCTCAGAGCTGGCCGCATTCCAATGCCAACTTCTTCGACCAGCGCGAGCAGAACACAGTTTTCGAGAAGATGGCGGCTTACAACTTTACGAGCCGCAATCTCGCCGAACAGGGACAAACGGCTGAACGTTTGCTCAGTCTCGCGGCAACCGCTGATTTCTTTCCGCTGTTGGGAGTAGCGCCGGCGCACGGGCGCGTGTTCAAGCCGGAAGAGTTCGAACTCGGCGCTGACAATGTCGTGGTCCTGACGGATCGTTTTTGGGCGCGCCGTTTCGGAAGCGATCCAAACATCATTGGACGCACGATCCAGTTGGATGGAAAGACCGTCGAGATAATCGGCGTGATGCCGCCGGGATTCGATCATCCGATCCTGTGGGGACCGATCGACATCTGGCAGCCGCTCGCATTCAATCAGGAACAACGAGCAATCCGGAACACCAACTATCTCTCTTCATTCGGACGCCTCAAACCCGGCGTGACGATCGAACAGGCGCAGCAAAGCATGGTCACGCTCGCCGCGAATATCGGTAAACAGAATTCCGCGAACGAAAGCGACAGTTTGCGGTTGGAGCCGCTGCAGCGATCGATGTCCGACAGCATCGGCAGAACCGTCATGTGGTTCACGTTTGGACTCGCAGGTTTTGTGTTGCTGATCGCGTGCGCCAACCTCGCTAATCTTCAGCTCGTTCGCACAGCGGCGCGTTCGCGCGAGTTGGCTGTGCGTGCGGCACTCGGCGCGGCTCGCATGCGACTGCTGCGGCATTCGCTGACCGAGAGCATCGTCATTGCGCTGATCGGCGGAGTGATCAGTCTCGTGATAGCTCTTGCGGGCGTGCAGTTTATTAGTAACCGGCTCTTCACTGATTTGCCGGGCGCGAGTGTGCAGCTCGATTACAAAGTTTTCGGCTTCGCGTTGCTTGTTTCAGTATTGACAGGCGTGCTGTTTGGAACGGTGCCTGCGTGGTTCGCATCGCGCACGGATCTGAATCTCGCGTTGCGAGAGAACTCGCGCGGATCTACCGCGGGACGATCTCAACACCGGTTGCGCCACGCGCTCATCATCGGCGAAGTCGCGTTTGCGATGGTGTTGCTTGCGGCGGCGGGATTGTTTCTGCGTGGCTTGTATCACTTCATCAACGCTGATCCCGGTTGGCGTGTCGATGGATTGGTGACGGCGCAGATGACTCTTCGCGGAGAGAAATACGCCGATGAAAAACAGCGCGTTGCTTTCCTGACGGCGCTGGAAAACCGTCTCCGCACGTTGCCCGGTGTTGAGAACGCGGCGATCGGCGGTTCACAGCCGGCGTACGGATTCAACAGCAGTAATTCATTTTTGGTCGAGGGACGACCGGATCCTCCGCCGGATAAGATGCCGGAAATATTCGTCGAACCGGTAAGCAAGGACTATTTCGCGACGCTCGGTGCTCATCTGCTACAGGGACGTACTTTCAACGAAACTGATGTAGTGGATCGTCCGAACGTTGTGATCATCAACGAAACAACTGCTCGGACTTTTTGGCCCAACGAAAGCCCGATCGGAAAACGCGTCAGCGATGCTGGTCGAGAGCGGACGTATGCTGAAGTCGTCGGCGTGGTTAACGACCTCGCGTTTCCGGGTGACCTCGGCGAGCCGTATACGCGCTTTCAATCGTTTGTTCCGGTCGGCCAGGCGGCTCCGGCGTATCTCACGCTGTTCCTTCGCACCTCCACGAGCGCGGACGCGCTTGGTAACACTCTGCGCAACGCGGCTGCGGAACTGGATCCCAGCCTACCGGTTTACCGGGTTCGCAGCGTGCAGTCGGCAGTCGATCTGGGCCTGGGCAGTATCTCGTTGTTGGGAAGCCTGCTTGGCGCATTTGCTCTTGTCGGTTTGCTGCTCGCGGCGATTGGGATTTACGGTGTGATCTCGTACACGGTGGTCCAACGCACCGGCGAGCTCGGAATTCGCATGGCGCTCGGAGCGCAGACCCGCGACGTTCTCTGGCTGGTGTTGGGCAAAGGCGCAGTGCTGGTCCTGATCGGCGCGGTGTTAGGCGGCGCGAGTGCGTACGGCGTGTCGCGACTGTTGTTATCACTCATTCCTTCATTACCCACATGGGATCCGCTGGTTCTTGTGTTAACTGGGATTGCGCTCGTTGTAGTCGCTATGGTGTCCTGTTTCATACCGGCGCGGCGCGCAACGAGAGTCGATCCGCTGGTAGCACTAAGGTCCGAGTAAGCCAGAGGAAAATTGCTTATGAACAAACTACTGCTGAACTCGATTGGGATTATTCTGTTTACTGTAGTGAGCCTGCCGGCGGTTTATTCGCAGACTGTATCGACACCGCGAAATGGCTTGCTCGTCGAAGAGTTCTCGTTTGTGCTCAAAGACTTCAAGATCGATCATCAAGGTGAGAACAACGTCCTCAACATCTCAATCTCGTTTCGTTATAAACCGAACATCACGAAGGCTGAGTATCCCGATTTTCGCTGGCTGGCTAAAGACGTCGAGACGCTGTTGAGCAATTATCCGAATGAAGACGACTACTGGGAGATCGTGAACAAGCAAGTCACCGCACTATTGTTGAAGAAGTATCCTGCGCTGGCGAGTGTGACGTGTGAGTTGAAGGTCGATCCGTCGCGCAACGTTCCGTATTCCCGCGCGAGTCGCGTCACGCGCGAGCATTCGTCCAATTAAATCTTCGGCACCGTGATCCAATCCATGGCGCTGCCGATGCGGCTGCTCTTCAAGTCACGAATGCCGACTCGGACCTGATACAGACCGCCCGGTACCATTGTGCTGAACCGGTAGATCGATCGCTTTGGCTTAGTTGTGGAGCCTGGAGTAAGGGAAGTGTTTGAGCTGCGCGGAAGAATTCGCAGACGTCCGACAATGCTGTCGATCGGTTTGCCTTTGTCGTCGTAGCAGATGCCGCCGATGTCCACGTCCGCCGAGAGCTTTCCGTCAATAACATCAAACGTCAGCGCCGATTCGTCGATCGAGATCGTCGCGACGACGCGCGTGCCGACACCCGGCATCTGCACGAACCGTAGATCTACTTCCGTCGGTATCTCGCGTTGCGAAACAGGCGCATCGATCACCAGGCGCATGTCGTCGTCGCGCGCTTTGGCTGCGTCCTTGCTCGACTTTTTCTTCGTGTTCAGCAACGGCAGCGCGGCTGATTTGAAGTAGCCGCTGCGAACGCGAACCTTGAGATCGGGGCGGCCTACGATGCTGATCTCGATCTGTTTGAACTTGCCTCGTTTTTGTTCTTCGTTGTCGGGTTTCCACGCCAGCAGGTAGAAGTTGGACGTTTCGTCCATCACTTTTTCGACCCACTCGTGCATCGGCGCATTTGTATTGCGAAATGCCTGGCCGCCTGTGTCCTTGGCGAGCGCATTGAGGCCGTCCTGCGACGCGGCGATTTCACCGATCGTTGCGCCGCTCAACTTGCTGTCTGCGGATATCGGTTTGTTATTAGTGACGTCGATTGAGTCGCCAACGATGCCGCGCGCATCGAGCGTGTAGATCACGACCCCGGCGCGCCCGGCTGCGTCGGTTACTCTCTTGATCCGATCGATCGCGCCGGTTTTGACGTCGTTGAGATAAAAACCGTCGGAGATCACAAACACGAGTTTGCGTCCGGGGATCTGAGCGGCAGTGCGCATCAGTCCTTCGAGGAGACGCAGCGTGTCGTCGGTTGCAGGAGCAGACTCGACCACCATCTGCTGCGCACGCATCCTGACTTGCTGTTTGGCAGCTTGAGGAGAGATCGTGCAGATCGTTTGGCCGCCGGCTCGAAAACAGGCCTGCTTCTGAATCTCCTGGATGTAGTAAGTCATCGCGTGTTCGTCGCCTTCGCGGATCTTCTGCGCGATGTACTCAGACATCGGCGGATGCTGCATGTCCGTTTTCGTGTTTGTGCGGTAGTTCAAACGCGCGACGGCTGAACGCAGTGCTTCGCGGTCGGCAGTGAACTGTTGCAGGAATCCGATCTGTCCGCTGGGCGAAGTGATAGCGACTAAATCGCCGTCGCTGATGCCGCGATCGATGAAATCGAGCAGCGCAGTTCGTGTTCGTGCCAGGCTGGTGGGCGCGAGATGCAGATCGTCGACGAAGAATATGACGGCTCGGCGCTGTGCATCAGTTTTAGCTGGCTCGACTGACTTGGGCTCGCCGGCCACGCTTGGTTGGTCAGACTTCACCTCCTCACGTCTGCTGGTGAAACTGCCCGACCTGATTAATTCGAAGAACGAGATCTCGCGCGGCGTCTTGTCGATCTTCAACTGAAACTGTTCCGGTCTTAGACCGTCGACGAACTTTCCATGGTTGTCAAAGACCATCACGTCCGTTTGGACGAGCGAAGTGTCAAACTTGATGACGTCCTGCGCGTCGCCAGTTGGGTCAGGTTTGGTTTGGCTGAAGATAATTGCGGGAAACAGAAAGAGACTTGCAAAGAAACAAATGGCTATAGAAAGTAAGGAAGGTTTAGTGCTGGACATAATGTCGCCCTCAGGGTCGAAATGTTGGGCAGTCTTAAAACGTACCATGGCTGGTACGTCACGGAAGTTTACCTGACTTTGTGCTGCGGGCGTTAGAGCTTGGCGCCGCTTTCAGGTCGCGGTTGTGTGGAAACCCGCGCGGTACTTCTGAGTAAACTACTAAGTAAACCAACCGAAACAGCTAGCCAACCTGCGAGCGCCAGGTACACGAAGAATCGCGGTATCACGAGCAAAGGCGGGAAGCCGATGGCGTTGGAAAGTTGGAACGTACACACGGTGTACATGCCGAAAGGGAAGACCATGCCCCAGTATTGCGGGTCGTATTTCAACGGAAATCTTTTGTAGACATGACGCCAGAAACCGAGCGCGAACAGCAGCGGAATCCACCACGTGGCTGCGGCCCAGAAGAACACCGTGAATCCCTTGAGAAACGGCGTGACGTCATTCAATAACGACCAATCAGGAGCCGCGATGATCAGCCGCGCACCAGCGAGCGTGGTGATCGCGACTGCGCCCATGTTGATCCAGTAAGGCGGTGTCATCGCCGCCATCGTCACGTTTACAAACGTGAAGCGATAGAAGATCAACGTGATGAGCAATAGATAGAGCATGCAGCCGACCAGAAACATACACAGCGTGAAGAAGAGAATCGGCTCGCGGTAGTCAACGAGTCGGCTGACGAGCAATGTTCCCAGTACGGAAATTGACTGCGTCGCAACAACCGCAAGCAGCCATCCGCCATTCAAACCCGTCTCGATCGACGGCTTGTTCTCGCGCACTGTCACGGCAGTGAAGAACGTGTACATGATCACGATCCACAGGGCTATGCCGGCGAGCCAAAGCACGAGCGCCGGGTAGTATCGATCGACGACGATCAGGAGCGCGCTTCCCAACACACACGTGCCCGCGACGACGGTGAAAAATCCCGGGCCCTTGACGTGGTCCTGGATGTCTGTCTTGACTCGTGAAAAGAAAAACAACAGCCGAACTAACAACAACACACACAGCACCGCATAGGCGATAACATTGATCACCAGCAAGACCAGCGAAATCGTCCTCATTTCCAGCAGAAAACACGCAATGGAAATGATTCCCGTCGCCATGACGAGCGCGAAGTATCCGGGAAACAGATCTGCGGCGGCGCGCGCAAAAGCGTTTTGTCGCGTTCCCTCACTCATCGCTATTAGACTCTTCGTCGCACCGCTTGCAGTCGAGCTCGAGACCGATACGTGAGGCGCGGCCTTCCGAAGTAAGAACCCAGGTCCGAGTTGTCAGTGGTGGATCGTGTCGAACGTGCTGTCGATGGCCGCAGGCCAGAATTGCCCGCCAGTGATCATCGTCGTCTTTGTCGAAGTCTGTAATCTTCTGTTTCATCGATCGTTCTCGCGAACGTAACCGGTGCTTGTTTTCCGGCCCGAAGTAGGCCGCCACCACTTGATGATCGAGAGAGTGATGAGAAAGCAAATACCGGACGCAACGATGAGCGGCAGTAAGACGGAGTAATGACGAGCAAGCGCGGCGTCAACTGTTGCAGCCAGGATCCAAAGCTGCGCCACGTTGATCATGACGAGCATGATCAAGCGC
>DASUPR010000414.1:0-9315 GCA_036281015.1 Pyrinomonadaceae bacterium | reverse complement strand
TTCAACACATTATTTCTCGCGTGCCTCATCTGTTTCCTGACCAGCAGTGCGCTTGCGCAGAAGGCGAGCAAACAAGGCGGCCTCGGCGCGGACAAAGCCCTTTCGCTCGGCGACTTTTATTATCGCAGCAATGATATCAGCGACGCCGCCGACCGCTATTACCAGCAGGCAATACGAAACTCTCCCGGATCACAAACCGCGGGGCACGCCCAGTACAACCGCGGCAGTTACTGGTTCCGCAAGTACTACGTAGTGAAGGAGCAATACTCGAAAGAGGATCGCTCCGCGCTGACCGAAGCCGAAGGGCAGTACTACGACTTCATCGCCAAGTTCGCCAAAGAGACCAACACGATCGAACTCCTCGCGGATGCAGAGTTCTACCTGGCGCTGGTTTATTTACAGCAAGGCAAACGCGAATACGCAGTTGGTTGGCTTAACCGGATGCTGTCGGAAGCGGTGAAGGAAGACAGTTCGGTTTACGTTTACAAGGTGGTGTGGTCTTCGAAGCCCGGAGACATCGTCGACCGCAACGTGAACGCGGCGCAGTTGGCAAACTACGCACGCCAGGTCATTCAGAAAGGCGGCGATACCGACGCCGTCATTCTCGATATCAAGCGCTGGTGCCAAAAACAGTAAGGCCACCCCACAAATTACACAGATTTACGACGCCGGATTTTCCTGCGCGCTAATGCCGCGACACCTGCCAGGCCCGTCCCTAACAGGAGCATCGCAGTTGGTTCCGGATTCTCGGTCACCGACGGCATCGACTGTCGCGGATGATTGAACAATTCGAACTTCTGACCGTTGTTAGTGGCGACGATGCCGAACTTCCCATTTTTCACAAACCCAAGATGCCAACCATTGTTGCCCTCGAACTGTTCAATCCCGCCAAACTCCGCGCTGTCAAAGTGCTCAGCCAAAAAATCCCGCCAGTCTGCTTTAGAGAAACTCGAAAGCTCCAGTGATTGAAACTCTCCCCCGAGATTCAACTTCTGCAGCGCCTTTGGGGTGTGCACCGAATCGGCCCGAACTGATGTAACGAGTGTAATTAGAAAAATCGCACTCACAGCGAGTGTAACCCTTGGTCTGTTCATACTTGTCCCTGGAAGGTTGAGATCGTTTCCGCACGTTAGGGGGCACTAAAGGGGAGGGTTCATCAACAACTGGCGGGTCGTGACAAAATAGTTTTAAGGTGTTGGGAATTTGTCACTGATGTGCAACATCTATGTTATGTACGGACTCATCTCTGTTGAACTCGTTCTGTTGAACCTGCGACGACGAAGTTGAGCTTGCGCGCGCCCGGGTTGTACTGACCTTCCGTCGCATCGATAGTCGCAACAAACGCGCGTCCTGCGCGCCGTGCGCTGACGCTCGTGCGCCGAAACATGCCACGTTTGTAAGCCGGACTGTTCCCGTCGTCTTCATAAAGCTTGCCCGATGCGAGGCCTTTATCGTCCGGATAGATGTTGAACGTAACGGGATCTGTTGGTTGTTCGCCGACGTAGTTGCGCGGCGGAACAGTGGGAATCATCGCGCCCGCGCGTACAAACATCGGCACCGTGTCGAGCGGCGCATCAACAGTGATCATCGTGCCGCCGGTGTGTTTCTTGTTTGTCCAGTAGTCGTACCAGGTCCCGGCAGGCAGATAAACCAAACGCCGCGTGACGTCGGGTTTCATGATCGGCGCCACGAGCACGTCCTCGCCAATCATGAACTGGTCGTCGAGATTGTAGGTGCTCGCGTCGTTCTGGTAGTTCAGTAATAAAGGACGAAACAACGGCACGCCTGTGCGATGCGCTTCTTCGAGCGTCGTGTAGAGAAACGGCAGCAGTTGATAACGCAGCTTGAGATACTTGCGAATGATGTCTTCGTAATGCTTGCCGAAGCGCCAAGGCTCCTGATCGTAACCGTCGATCACTTTGTGATTGCGGAAGAACGGCGCGAGAAAACTCACCTGGTACGAACGAACCAGCAACTCGCCATTGCCACGGCCGATAAACCCGCCGACATCGCTGCCGACAAACGGCTCGCCCGAAAGACCGAGTGACGTAAACATCGGAATATTCAATGCGAGCGCTTCCCAGGTGCTGTTCGTATCGCCAGTCCACATCGTCGCGTAGCGTTGAATGCCCGCGTATGCGGCGCGCGTGATCACGTATGGGCGTTGATCGGGACGCAGGCGTTCGAGTCCTTCGTAAGTCGCACGCGACATCAGCAAAGCGAATGTGTTGCGGTTCTTCGCGTGTGTCGACTTCTCGCCTTCGTCGTAACTGACCACGTCCAACTGGTTCTTGCCGGTCTGGTCGACGAAGTCTGAAGGCTCGTTCATGTCATTCCAGATGCCGGCGATGCCGTTGTCGGTGTAGACGCGATGGAGATCGCCCCACCAACGGCGCGCGTCAGGAAGCGTGTAGTCGACAAAGACGCTGTCGCCCGGCCACACACGCGGCACAAACAGGTCGCCGTTGCTGCGGCGTTGGAAGAAGTTTCGCTCGAGGCCTTGTTCGAAAACGAAGTAGCGATCGCCACTGCCGGAAGTTCGCGGCTGGTGCTTCACGCCGGGATCGACGATCGTCACCAGCTTGATTCCCTGCCGGCCGAGTTTGTCGGCGAGTGCTTTTGGATTCGGGAAGCGTTGCGGATCGAAAGTGAAGACGCGATAACCGATCATGTAATCGATGTCGAGGTGAATCACATCGAGCGGCAGATCGCGCTCGCGATACTGGCGCGCGACTTCCTCGACCATCGTGTCAGGGTAGTAACTCCAGCGGCTCTGCTGATGCCCGAGCGCCCACATCGGCGGCATTGGCATGTAGCCGGTCAGATCCGCATAGCGGCCGAGGATCTTTTTGATCGACGGTCCATGGAAGAAGTAGTAGTTCACTTCGCCGCCCTCGGCGCCGAACCACGCGCGTTGTTGCGACGAGCGGCCGAAGTCGAAGTAGCTGCGGTAGCTGTTGTCGAAAAAGATGCCGTAGGCGTTGCCGCGCTGCAGGCCGATGTAGAACGGGATGGTTTGGTAGATCGGGTCTTTGCCTTCGGTGTAACCGGGCGTGTCGGAGTTCCAGTTGACGAAAAAACCACGGCGCTTATCGAGGCGCGCCGCTTTTTCTCCGAGGCCATAAAAATGCTCATCAAACCCAAGCTTCTTCGAGACCGCGACGAAGTTTCCGGCCTTCGGATCAAACATCATTCCCGCAAGCTGCCCCTTGGCGTCATAAGCCATCGGCCGCTCATCAGAATTGATCGGCTGATGCGTGCGCGCATCACGAAACTCAATCAACAACGGCGATCGTCTGACGACGACTTCCACCTCATCCGTCGCAACAGTCACAGCCTCCGCTGTCTCACTAATCGTCCAACGCGGCGTGGTCCAACTCTCCTTCGCAATCGCCCACGAATGATCCCTTGCGGGAATCTGTTTCCCAAACACCGCTCTCACCCGAATCAGATCCGGCGCCAGAATCGTCAACTGCACCTGCGAGTTATCACGGCATTGAAACCGAACTCCATTCTCATTCCTTTGAAACGAGACCACGTCGCCGATCGGCTGCAGCGCCGCAATATCCTGCGCGGCCACAGGCGTACCCACAAGAAAGATGAGATAAACAACGATTTGCAAAACGATTTGTCTTTTCATCCGTCTTTTTACATTCGCCTTTAGATCGCTGCGAGGCGCGCAGCGCCGAGCAGCCCCGCGTCGTCCCCACACTTCGCGCGCTCAATCTTCACGCGCGCGGCGAGCAGCGGAAACGCGCGCTCCTCAACTTGTTGCATCATGTGTTTCTCAAACAAGTCCCAACCATTCACCACACCGCCGCCAATCACGATCATCTCGGGATTGAGAATGTTAATCAGATTCGCCAGGCCAATGCCGAGATAAACGCCCATACGCCGGAAGATCTCCAGCGCAAGATCATCGCCTTCCAGCCCTGCCGCAAAGATCGACTCCGCAGTTAAATTATTGCTCGCGTGCAAAACCGAATCGGGATAACGCGGGCTCGCTTCGCGCGTCATGCGCACGATCGCCGTCGCCGACGCGAACACTTCCAAGCAACCGCGACTGCCGCACGTGCAGGCAACACCGCCAAACGGATCGACACACATGTGCCCGATCTCCGCGGCCGCGCCGTCAACACCGCGCCACAGTTCGCCGTCGAGAATGATGCCGCCGCCGACGCCGGTGCCCAGCGTCACGCAGATGATCGTCCGGCAACCACGCGCCGCGCCCTGCCACATCTCGCCGACCGCCGCCGCGTTCGCATCGTTTTCCAGAATCGCAGGCAGACCGAGTGCGTTGGTCAACGCGGTCGTGAGCGGAAAGCCGTCGAGACACGGAAGGTTCGGGGCCTTCACCACGATTCCTTCCGCAACGTTGACGGTTCCCGGAACCACAAGCGAAACGGCTTGCAGTCGATCCGGCTCGGCGCCGATCTCTTTCCGGTACTCGCGTACGGCGTTGACGACGGCTGCGACGATCTCGTTCGGGTCTGTGCCCTGCGGCGTGTTCTGCTTCGAACGAAAATGGATCTTGCCCTGCTGGTCCACAGTCGCCGCGCGCAGATGCGTGCCGCCGAGATCGGCCGCGAATATCAGCTTGTCAGATCCGTTCTTCATTTCGAAAGAAAACGCTGCGCGACGACCGCGGGCGTTTCGAGATTGCGTTTGTGTTTGAGATTGATCGCGAGACGAATGAATTGCGCCATGGACCACGCGAGCGGTGTTGCCGAGCCCGTGCCTTCTCCAAACCGAAAGGCAGGACCCGGCGAGTCTTTTTGATCCCAGACCTGCTCGGGAATCATCATCCCGTCATTCCTAAACCGCGCCAACGTTTCGAGCCGTTCGCGCGCCGCACTGAAATCGCCTGCCGCAATCTCGTACTCGCCCCGTTCGCCCGTCAGTAAAGTCCAAAGTCTTCCTACTCCACTACGCCCATCGAAGTCTCCGCCACTCGGCGTCTCACCGTACTTGTCGTCGTTGTATCGATACCAAGCCTCTCCAACCGGAGTCAGAATCTTGATCGTTCTATCCACCACCCTCAGCGCTTCAATTATGTTTTTATCCCTCCCGGGTTTTACTCCCAAACGAACCAACTCCAAAAACCCAGCGTCAACTCTCGCTTGGTCTATAAGCTCGATGTCGCGTGCCCACTGGTCAGCAGTCTTTAAATAGGTGTCGGCGGACTTTCGATCACCATTCGTCCTCGCAATCTCAGCAGCACAAACCAAACCTGCGATCTCAGCAGCAACCGTGGCCGGAAAGTACCCTGACTTTTCCTCCCAACGATCCTGATCTGTCCGTGGCCCGCGTTGCACGATCAAATCCGCGGCCGGTTTGACGTGCTTCTGCCATGTCTGGCGATCGGTGCGTCTGAGTTGCCACGCGAGCACGAGCGGCAGCGCCACCTGGTCCATCTGCAAACCGTCGCCAATCACACGCCCGTCAACCCACGTATTTCGCGGAAAGCTGCCGTCAGGTTTTTGCTGAACGCGAAACAGGTAGTCGAGCAGACGCTTCGCCGCCTCTCGATCGCCGAGCGCCATGAACGCAGTCGCGACATGATACAGGTCGCGCGACCAGACCGCGTGATAACCACTGATCGTCGCCTCGTCTGCATCCGCGCCACCGCCCCACGGCACAGACGGCGAAGCGATCACAGCGCCGCGATGAGTCTTGTCTTCGAGCCCACGCAGTACCATCGCCGCCATGTTGAACTGCCGCTGATGTCTTGCTTCAACGCGCGGCAAACCGGACACATAACCCTTCCACCCTGCTTCATATTCCTGCTTTATTGCTGCAAAACCCCGCTTTAGTGAACTACGTGCGGTGGCGGTAGCACTGGCCGCGTTCTCGCCAAACCCGAGCGCGATGGTGCAGTTCAAAGTCGCGCGCGGCTCAGTTGCACAATTGCTCACCAGCGCCGAGTTACTGTTGTTTTTCAACGACGGATCGTAATGAACTGAAAGTCGGGCAGGTTTGCGGCTTTCAAACTGCACATCGATCAGCACAGCGTCTCGCTGCGGATCGGTGACGTAAGTCTTGGTGAACGTGTACTCGCCGGTTTTCGCAGAGTTAACCTGCCGGAACGTCAGCGATCCCGGGTTTGGCAACTCCATTCTGTGATGCGTGTCGTTGAGTTCCTTTTCAGCTCCGGCGTCAGTGTGCACGTGCAACTGAAGTCTCTTCACCTTCGGTGAATCGATCGTGGGATAGAACACTTCCGTCATCACGCCATTCGCCAACGTAAACCACACTCTCGACTCAAGCGTCACCGACGTCCCAAATCCATTCTTCGCCGCCGTGGGCCAACGCGAATCCAATCTCCCATCGGCTTTGAAATCCCTCCCTGTACTGCTCCCGATTTTGAACTCCCACGCCGCCAGCGAAACGCCAGCCCCGCGGACCGTTCCAGTGAAAGGCGTACTCGAAAAATTAATCGTCACCAAAACCTCTTCGCCTTCAGCGCGGCGCACAAACGACACGACGCGCGACTCATCAGAGTTTTTAATCCACTCCAACGTTCCGCGCCGCAGCGCTTTGCTGCCGCGCCGCATTGCCATAATCTCTTTGTAGAACTTGCGAAACTCCGGACGCCGTTCGCCAAAGGCCCAGAAAATCGGCAACTTCTCAAACAACGCGGGCGCGCCCGATTCAGTCGTGTCGCCGACTTCCATGCCGTTGTAGATCATCGGCACGCCGTCGAGCGCGAACACAAACGCCGAAGCCGCAAGCGCCGCACGTTCGCCGAAACGCGCAATCGCGCGCCGCTCGTC
This sequence comes from Pyrinomonadaceae bacterium, assembly GCA_036281015.1. Classification (GTDB taxonomy): domain Bacteria; phylum Acidobacteriota; class Blastocatellia; order Pyrinomonadales; family Pyrinomonadaceae; genus PSRF01. Next base: position 2,542 of record DASUPR010000414.1, on the reverse strand, counting down.
GTGATTGTCCGAGAAGCGCATGTGTAACGCGCCCTTGGGCGACTCCTTAACTTCCTTCTCCCACTCCTCGCGCAAAACAGAGGCGGGCGCGTTTCCCTGCAACACCTTCGTCAGCGCACTGTGCAACGGCCACGAGTAATCGAGATCGAAGGCCTTCACGAGCAACTCGGGTTTGTGCGCCTCGGCGAGCATCACGATGTCGGGCTTCACCTTCATCAACTCATCGCGCGCGCTTTCCCAAAAATCCGTCGGCACTTCGCCCGCTACGTCGCAACGAAAGCCGTCCAGATCAAACTCGCGAATCCAGTACTTCAACATGTCGATCATGTAGCTGCGAAGTTGCTGGTTGTTGTAGTTCAACGCGGCGATGTCGTACCAATCATAGGGATAAGTGATGTTGCCCTTCGCGTCGCGCTTGTAGTAGTCCGGATGCTTCATCAACACGCTGTCCCACGACGTGTGATTCGCGACGATGTCGATAATGACTTTCAGGCCACGCGCGTGTGCCTCCCTGACGAGTCGTTTCAGATCATTCGCTGTGCCGTAATCAGGATTGATCGCGTAGTAGTCGCGGACGGCGTAAGGACTGCCGATCGTTCCCTTCTTCTTCTCCTGGCCTATCGGGTGAATGGGCATCAGCCACAGGATCGTAACGCCGAGATCTTTCAGCTCGTCGAGACGCGCGGTGATCGCGTTGAAGTCTCCCTTTTGCGAAAAGGCACGCGGGTAGATTTCGTAAATGACTCCGTCACGTACCCAATCGGGAGCCGTCCGCTGTTGTGCGAGAGCGCCTGTGCTTGCGGCTAAGAGAACAGGAATTAAAAGAAACCGTAAAACGAATTTCATGTGGTCCTCTCGTGAACGTCGCGCACGATCCAAACGGTTGCGGCAGCGATTAAAAGACTGAAACCGCCGAGCACGACCGCATTGCGCGGATCGCCACCGAGCACGTTATTGAAAATGTTCGGCATAATCAGCGACTGCACGATCTGCGGAATCACGATGAACAAATTGAACACGCCCATGTAAACGCCCATGCGTGCCGGCGGCACCGCCGTCGACAACATCACGTACGGCATCGATAAAATCGAAGCCCACGCTATGCCGACACCCGCCATACTCGCGAACAGCACGAACTTGTTCGTAACGAACAGCACCGAGATCAGACCAAGACCGCCGCAAACGAGTGCGATCATGTGGACCGTTTTGCGGCCCCATCTATTCGCCAAGGTTGGCAACGTAAAAGCAACCATAAAACAGACCACGTTGTAAGCCGCGAAACACAACCCGCCCCATTCCGTTGCCTCCGCAAACAACGGCGATTGCTCATTGGGCGCGCCGAAAACATGCCGCGCAATCGCGATTGCGAAAAACTGCCACATGCACGGCAATGCAAACCACGTGAAGAACTGGACCACCGCGAGCTGCTTCATCGTGTCAGGCATCTCGGCCAACGATGAAAAGATCTCGGCGAAACCTCCCAGGCACCCTCTCTTTTCGCTTCGCAAACGTTGAAAAGCTTCCATGTCTTCCGGCGGATACTCTTTCGTCGTCAGCACGGTCCACAGCACTGCCAGGAGAAAAACAATCGCGCCGATCTTGAACGAGTAATCAACCGAAAGCGGAATGCCCGTGGCCATCACGCCGACCACGCCTAACGCCGAAAAAAGATATGGCAGCGCATTCGCCAACGTCTGGCCGATGCCGATGAACCAACTCTGCATCACAAACCCGAGCGTGCGTTGTTCTTCCGGCAGCTTGTCCGCGACAAACGCGCGAAACGGTTCCATCGTGATGTTGATGCTGGCGTCGAGTATCCAGAGCAGTCCGGCGGCCATCCAGAGCGCCGACGAATCCGGCATGAAGAACAGTGCGATGCTCGCGAGAATAGCGCCGACGAGAAAGTAAGGACGGCGGCGGCCGAGGCGGTTCCACGTGCGATCGCTCATCGAACCGATGATGGGTTGAATGAGGAGACCGGTTATTGGACCAGCGAGCCAGAGATACGGAAGCTGGCTTTCTTCGGCGTGCAGGTACTTGTAGATCGGGCTCATGTTGGCGAGCTGCAGGCCCCAGCCAAACTGAATACCGAGGAACCCAAAGCTCATGTTCCAGATCTGCCAGAAGCTCAAGCGTGGTTTCTGCATCTACTGGTCCTTCCTCACAAAGATCGCCGCCGAACGCTTCGGTAAACTCACTGTTAGCTTGCCTTCTTTCACAGTCACATCCCTGGCCGCTCCGAGCCGGTCGTGAAGCACAATCCCCTCCCTCAAGGCCGTGCCAAAGCTGATCTCTGACTGCCGGTCGTCGTTATTAATAACGATGATGACATTATCGCGCGCGTACGCGTACTGCTGTTCCGACACGTAAAGGTTCGTTAACCGCCCGGTCTGCAACGGCTTCAGCTCGCGTCGCAAAGCAATCAACCGGCGAATGTACTGAAACAACTCCCGCTCTTCCTGCGTGCGTGGTCCACCGGGAAAATCTTCGCGCGTCGTCGGCTCGTCTGGTCCAGTCATCGCGATCTCGTCGCCGTAATAAA